>NZ_JAKEVN010000036.1:0-33860 GCF_022398505.1 Pseudoalteromonas sp. Isolate3
TATTTGGGGTTGTCAATGCAAGTAGCTGAATAGAGTTATTGTTCAATTTTTGATTAAATTCACTTTAATTCAATAAGCTAAAAGGACTAGCCTTAAGTAATAGCCTCTTAACAGTCAGCTGTGGTGTTTTAATCAGCTGTCGATTGGGTTACATTATGCGCTCTTCTTGCAGTCGCAAATTATGATGGAATCTTTTATGTTGGAAACATTACAAAAGTATTTAATTGCCCCTTCTATTTTATCAGCTGACTTCGCCCGTTTAGGTGAAGATGTTGATCGTGTAATTGCAAGCGGGGCTGACGTTGTACATTTCGATGTAATGGATAACCACTATGTGCCAAACTTAACCTTTGGCCCAATGATTTGTAAAGCACTGCGCGATTACGGCATCACAGCTCCTATTGATGTGCACCTTATGGTGAAGCCTGTCGATCGCTTAATTCCCGACTTTGCTGATGCAGGCGCATCTATTATTAGCTTCCACCCAGAGGCGAGTGAGCATATTGACCGTACTTTACAACTAATAAAGGATAGTGGCTGCCAAGCAGGACTCGTGTTTAATCCAGCTACGAGTCTTAGTTATCTTGAACATGTGCTTGATAAAGTAGATGTGGTGTTATTAATGTCGGTTAACCCAGGTTTTGGCGGGCAAAGTTTTATTCCACATACTCTCGAAAAGCTTCGCCAAGCGCGTAAAATTATTGATGATTCAGGTCGCAATATTCGTTTAGAAGTTGATGGTGGTGTGGGTGTTGATAACATTGCTAAAATAGCAGAAGCAGGAGCTGATATGTTTGTATCTGGTTCTGCGATTTTCAATCAACCAGATTACAAAGCGGTCATTGATGCAATGCGTAGTGAACTTGCAAAGGTTGAGTCATGAAATACGATGCGGCTTTTTTCGATTTAGATGGCACCTTAGTTGATAGTGTTTATGATTTATACATTGCGATGAACCTGACTCTAACTGACCTAGCATTTCCGGTTGTTACACAGAAGCTAGTTGAAAGCTGGGTAGGTAATGGTATAGAAACGCTCGTTAAACGCGGTTTGAGTGGCGATATGCAAGTCAGTGAGCATTTAGATGAAGCTCTTACTGAGCGAGCTATTAATTTGTTTTATCAGCACTATGACCAAGTTGTGGGTGACTATAGTGCGCTTTATCAACATGTAGAAACAGGGCTTGCTGCACTTGCTGGTATTCCTAAAGTGGTGATCACCAATAAAGCACGTCGTTTTACCGAGAAGCTACTTGATAAACTCTCACTGACCAGTCATTTTCAATTGATTGTGTGTGGTGATGATATGGCAAAGAAACCATCACCTGAGGCTTTACAATTTGCTTGTCAGCAACTCGATGTCAGCCCAGCCAAAGCGGTTATGATAGGCGACTCAAAAAGTGATATTTTGGCAGCAAAAGCTGCTAATGTTGACGTTGTCGCGCTCGGTTATGGCTATAACCAAGGTGAAAACCTTGCTGATTTCAATCCAGAGTACCTCTGCGAGAATTTCTTAGATATAATACCCGTTCTTACTCAAAGGTAAGAGCATTTTAAATTCGTCTTTTTAGTTTAGTAAAAATATAAAGGAACATCATGAGTAAACCAGTAGTGTTAAGTGGCATTCAGCCAACCGGTGGTATGACAATAGGCAACTATGTTGGCGCTATTAACCAGTGGCTTAAGCTACAGGAAGACCACGAAAGTTTCTTTATGTTAGTAGATTTGCACGCCATTACGGTTCGCCAAGATCCAGAGCAACTACGCTCGCGCGTACTTGACGGTATTGCGCTATATGCTGCATGCGGTATCGACCCAGAGAAAGCTGCGTTATTCGTACAGTCTCAAGTGCCAGAACATGCACAGCTAAGCTGGGTATTAAACTGTTATGCTCAAATGGGTGAGCTTAATCGTATGACGCAGTTTAAAGATAAATCATCTAAGCATGCTAATAACGTAAACGTGGGATTATTCTCTTACCCTGTACTGCAAGCTGCTGATATTTTGTTATACCAAGCAGATCAAGTACCAGTAGGTGAAGATCAAAAGCAACACCTTGAGTTAACTCGTGATATCGCAACACGTTTTAACAACCTATACGGTGATGTGTTCAAACTGCCTGAGCCGTACATTCCTGAGTTTGGCGCACGTGTAATGAGCTTACAAGATCCGCTTAAGAAAATGTCTAAGTCTGATGAAAATCCAAACGGTTACATTATGTTATTAGATGAGCCGAAGAAGATTGAAAAGAAACTGAAAAAAGCAGTAACCGATTCAGACGAACAAGCACGTATCTACTTTGATCGTGAAGAAAAGCCAGGTGTATCTAACTTACTAACTTTATTATCTGTGGCTACTAAGCGCTCAATTGAAGACTTAGTACCTGAGTACGAAGATAAAATGTATGGTCACCTGAAAAAAGACACAGCAGCAGCTGTTGTTAGTATGATTGAGCCGATCCAGACACGTTTTAAAGAAATTCGCGAAGATCAGTCACTGCTTGATAGTATTATGAAATCAGGTGCTGAAAAGGCGAGTATTCGCGCTGAAAAAACATTAAAAGCAGTATATGACGCTGTTGGTTTTATCCCGCGTCCGTAAGCTATTACTTAAGTCACATATAAAAATACCGCTTTTAAGCGGTATTTTTTATTAAAAGCTAAGCACAATTAAAACAGTAAACAAACAGATAAGTGCTGCGGCGGTTTTGTCGGTTTTTTCCATTTTCTTATTCCTCATCTGTATTCAACTGCTTAATTTCATAACCTTTATTTTTTAACAAGGCTAATAGGCTATCTTCTCCGGCCAAGTGAGCTACGCCAACGACTACCAGCTCTTTTTGCTGATCAGTTAAATAGTGCTCAATATGATTAAGCCAATTCAAATTGCGTTGCTTTATGAGTATTTGATAAGTGTGGGGATCATGTTCTTTCAATGGCATGATGATAAGCTCATTCATTGCCCGCATATTGCCGTTTCGCCATGCAGCGAGCATGGCAATATAATCATGCTGATAGCGAGAAATTTGCGTTAACTGTGATTCAATAAAGGCATTTTCGTTTTGGCTGCCTAATTCCTTAAATAGATGTAATTGATAAGCTAAGCTTTCAAGGTAGGCTAATTTTTTGCTATCTTTTTTAGCTAATTTAGTAAGGTAGCTATCGACACCTTCACCCAAAAGCGATTGCTTTTTCAGCTCCAACGACATCATCAACAAACCCACCATAAACGGGCGAAAGCTATCGAATTCGCTGAGTTGCATGTCATAGCGGTTTAGTTGCTCTTCTAATCGTTGCTTCACGTGTGCTGTCAGCTTGCCACTTAAGGTTTCACCCGCTGGGTAGCTGAGAGCTTTGAGCATTGTCAGTTGTGCCGAGCTATTGCTTGGTGCTGGCATATTAGCTTCAAGTACTAAGGTATCTGCCAGATGATAAGCCTGATTAAACTCTGCAGGTAATGGTATCTCTTTCGGAGGCAAAACATGAATTGAGCCAGCAATGTAAATATATTTATCACCTTTACTTACCAGCCAAACAGCACTTTTAGCAATACTAAATTCACATATTAATAAGCCTGATACTGCAATCGATGAGATGAGTAAGTGTCGAGTCAGTGTTTTCATTACTTAAGCCTGTTAATTAGATGAAGCTTGCCCAGTATATTGGACAAGCTAGATATTACTTATTGAGCTGTTGCTCAATTTGGTGATCAATTTTATTGTTCATTTGTTCAATAGAAGCCTCGATAGAGGTCTCTAATTGCTGATTTAGCTTTTGGGCATTTTGACTATTTAATAAGGTGTTTGGTGATGTAAAAACAATTACCGTTACTGTTAGAAGTGACATCATTTTTAAAACTGAGCTGGTCATAATTTAATTCCTTTAATTGGTTGGTTAGTTTTATCAGCGAAGCAAAATTGGTTGGTAGCCCGTTGATGGAAACTACAATAGCGAGGAAAATAGTGAGAGTCGCTTATCTACATCTAAGCGATTTATTTATAAGGTTCTAAAAAGTTAATCTTTTTAATTTCAATGTTTTATGTCTAATCCTTACGGGGTTAAATAAGGTTTTATTGTCTATTATTTTTGAGTCTGTGCATTTTGATGCTAGTGTAGGTGTATTAAAATAGGAACTATTAGTTTTGGTATGGGCTTTAAAGTAAAACATTATGCGGCTAAAACTGTGGCTGCGAATAGCTCATTAGAATGGGAGCTAATTTTAACTGAACTTATTATTGGTAGCCTTTGCGCAGCCTTCGCAAAGGTCGGCTATGACGCAAGCATGCTGCTTATTTTTATACCCAACTTAGTAATCGCCTTAGTTTGCTTTGGCTTTATTGGGCTTTCGGTATTTCATTTCATCAGAGAAAAACGCAGTAAGCCAAGCGAGTAGTATTGATTGCTGCGTTACTTTGCTACTGGAGTGACACCAGGTGAGTCACACGCAATGACTTCAAATCGATAGCCGTATTCGGCATTGTGATCCGGGGTTACTTGCACAATTTCATAATCATTCAGCTCAACAGTTTTACTGCTCTGTGATTTTAAACAGCGAGAATAGCTATCAGCCTCAAAGCTATAAGCAAACATAGCAATTAAGCGTTTACTCCTTTCAAAGTAACCCTTAGTGTCTAAAAACTGACGTAGATTTTGCGCAGTTTCGCTATCACCTTCAATATCTACATCTCGCCTTAGAATCGGCACAGAATTGCTGCTGTCTGGTAATTGCTGCTCTATTTTTTCACTGAGTTCTTCAACTGCTTTTTGCTGATCAGTAGGTGTCTCCTCTGCAATAGCTTTGCTATCTGCAAAACTGCTGACAACATCGTCTACCACTTCTTCAACTGGCTTGTCGTCAATAAACGAAATTAGATTAATAAATACGACTGACGCTAATATAAAACGCAATATAGCGGTTAACAGCGGTGAGTAACTTTGGCTAATAAACTTAATTCGCTCAGAACCAAACGGTTTTATCAACAAAAGAATAAAAATATAAAAAGGTAAAAAAAGTTGAAATAACAACAATGTAACTAAGCTAATGCCCATAGCCCAAGGGGGTAAATATAAGAGGGTGGCAAAGTTATGTGTGTAGTTAAAATGACTGGCAGAAACATGTGTTACATCATTTACAATACCGCTCGCACTGGCTAACACAAAATTAGCGACACTGGCGTAGAATATTAAAATCAGTGCTTTACCAGCAAGCGAATGCCAAAGCTGATTAAACTTGGGCCAAAATTCAATAACTAACGCAACAATTGTGATAGAGGCACTTAGCCAGCCCGATTGCACAACAATCAGGCTGCTTAATGCTAAAAGATAAAGCTTTTGTGCGGTACTTAAGTTAAACCAAATAGCTTGTAATCGTTCAACCAGCCTTGTTCTATGTGGCTGCCAGCTACGTTGCTGTTGTTGAAACTGTTTATTAGCGCGCCATTTTGCAATTTTTAAATACCTACGCACGCAATTTCCTTTTTAAAGTAGTGGTTTTAAATATCTTCCGGTGTGTGAGCGCTCACAATCGGCGACATCTTCAGGTGTACCTGAAATTAAAATTTCACCACCGCCTGAGCCACCTTCTGGGCCTAAATCGACAATCCAGTCTGCGGTTTTGATCACGTCAAGGTTATGCTCAATAACAACAATGGTATTACCATGATCGCGTAAGCGGTGAAGTACTACTAATAATTGCTGAATATCGGCAAAGTGTAAACCAGTAGTTGGTTCATCAAGGATATATAAGGTTTTGCCGGTATCGCGTTTTGAAAGCTCACGAGCCAGTTTCACACGCTGCGCTTCACCACCAGAGAGGGTTGTTGCAGCTTGACCTAAGCGAATATACGACAAGCCCACGTCCATTAAGGTTTGCAGTTTACGTGCAATAGCCGGAATTTTATCAAAATATTCACGGGCATCTTCAACAGTCATTTCGAGTACTTGGTGAATGTTTTTACCTTTGTATTGTACTTCAAGCGTTTCGCGGTTGTAGCGCTGACCTTTACACACATCACAAGGAACATACACATCAGGTAAAAAGTGCATTTCTACCTTGATCACGCCATCGCCTTGGCAAGCCTCACAGCGACCACCTTTAACGTTAAAGCTAAAACGACCGACTTTATAGCCTCGCGAGCGGGCTTCTTGAGTACCTGCAAATAGCTCACGAATACCGGTAAATATACCGGTGTAAGTTGCAGGGTTTGAGCGCGGAGTACGGCCAATTGGGCTTTGGTCAATATCAATGACTTTATCAAAATGATCTAGACCCTTGATTGACTTATACGGTGCCGCCTCTGCGGTAGTTGCGCCATTTAACTCTGTATGAGCCAGCTTAAATAAAGTGTCGTTGATAAGCGTCGATTTACCTGAGCCTGATACACCTGTGATACAGGTCATTAAGCCAAATGGAATACGTAAATCAACGTTCTTTAAGTTGTTACCTGTGGCACCAAATAGCTCAAGCCATTTGTCGTTGGTTTGATGGCGAGCCGCTGGCACTTCAATTTTCTTCTCTCCAGAGAGATACTGACCTGTGATTGAATCTTTGCTCGCTAAAATATCGTCATGGGTACCTTGTGCAATCACATGGCCGCCATGAACACCCGCACCTGGGCCAATATCGATAATATGATCCGCAGCGCGAATGGCATCTTCGTCATGCTCAACCACGATCACCGTATTGCCTAAATCACGTAAGTGAATAAGGGTTTTTAGCAGGCGATCGTTATCGCGCTGGTGCAAACCAATTGATGGTTCATCTAATACGTACATAACACCAACAAGGCCAGCACCAATTTGGCTTGCTAAACGTATACGCTGCGCTTCACCACCTGACAGAGTGTCGGCACTTCGTTCAAGCGATAAATAATTAAGGCCCACATTAATTAAGAAAGATAAACGATCGCGAATTTCTTTGAGAATTTTATCGGCAATTTGTGCGCGTTGACCAGTTAAATTCAAACCATCAAAAAATGCCATGCTTTCACCAATGCTCATAGTGGTGATGGCTGGTAGGTTTGTTTGGCCAATAAATACGTGGCGAGCTTCTTCACGTAATCGAGAGCCATGACAGCTCGGGCACGCTTGGCTTGTTTGGTATTTAGCGAGCTCTTCGCGAACCGAGTTTGATTCGGTTTCACGGTAGCGGCGATTCATATTATTCAAAACGCCTTCAAACTCATGGTTACGAGTAATTAAATCACCACGGTCGTTACGGTAGTTAAAGGCAATTTTGGTTTTGCCAGAGCCTTCAAGAATAACTTTTTGCGCATCTTTACTAAGTTCTTGGAAAGGCACTTCTAGGTCAAACTTATAATGCTCTGCGACTGCTTGCAGCATTTGAAAGTAATAAAAGCTGCGTTTGTCCCAGCCTTTAATTGCACCGCCAGATAAGCTTAGCTCTGGATTTTGCACAACACGGTTTGGATCAAAGTACTGGCGTACACCTAAACCATCGCAACTTTGACACGCACCTGCTGGGTTATTAAACGAGAATAAGCGAGGCTCAAGCTCACTCATGGCATAGCCACAAGTAGGGCAGGCAAAGTTAGCTGAAAACAGCATGTCTTCGCTAAGTGAGTCGTCCATTGCCGCTACATGGGCAATACCACTCGACAGCTCAAGGGCGGTTTCGAATGATTCAGCTAAACGCTGTTGTTGGCCATCTTTTACTTTAAAGCGGTCAACGACCACTTCGATGGTGTGCTTTTTATGAAGCTCAAGGGTAGGTGGATCAGATAAGTCACATACTTCGCCATCGATACGAGCGCGAATAAAGCCTTGGCTTGCTAGTTGTTCAAGCAACTTAACATGCTCACCTTTGCGATCTTTGACGACCGGCGCTAACAGCATTAGCTTACTGCCTTCAGGTAGGGCTAAAACAGTATCAACCATTTGGCTGATGGTTTGTGCTGCAAGAGGTAAGTCGTGAGTAGGGCAGCGTGGCTCACCTACACGGGCAAATAATAAACGTAGGTAATCGTAAATCTCGGTGATAGTACCAACCGTTGAACGCGGGTTATGCGACGTTGATTTCTGCTCAATAGAGATAGCAGGCGATAAACCTTCAATGTGATCCACATCGGGTTTTTCCATTAGCGATAAAAACTGTCTTGCATACGCTGACAGTGATTCAACATAACGACGTTGCCCTTCTGCATACAAAGTATCAAACGCTAAAGACGATTTCCCTGAACCAGATAGGCCAGTGATAACTATCAGCTTATCACGGGGAATGGTTAGGCTGATGTCTTTTAAATTGTGCGTACGGGCGCCTCGGACTTCAATGTTTTCCATGCTATCTCGTTTTATTACCTAATTATTTTTTCAGTATCTCATAATACGCGATAAGATTAATCCTTGATCAAAGAAAAAATCATCACTTACAGGTGATTATTTAGTTTTCGCTTGTGGTAGAATCCACGCTCAAATTTTAAATAGACAGCAAGATCAGTAATTCATGACAGCATCTTCACTCAACTCTCGAGAAAAACGCGCTGCCGTTTCGTTGGCGAGCGTATTTGCATTCCGTATGCTTGGCCTATTTATGCTGATGCCAGTATTGGCGATTTATGGTCAGCAGTTGGAAGGGTTTTCACCGCTTTGGATTGGCTTTGCTATTGGTGCTTATGGTTTAACACAAGCTGTTTTGCAAATCCCAATGGGTTGGTTGTCAGATAAAATTGGCCGTAAAAAAGTCATTATAGGTGGCCTTTGTGTGTTTGCTCTTGGCTCTGTGATAGCGGCAACGGCTGAGTCTGTGCAAATGGTTACGCTAGGGCGCGCACTACAGGGGATGGGGGCAATTGCCAGTGCGTTATTAGCGCTTGCTTCTGATTTAAGCCGTGATGAACAACGCCCGAAAGTGATGGCTGTAATCGGTATGTGTATCGGTATGAGCTTTGCAGTCGCCATGTTACTTGGGCCAATTGTCGCTGCATCTTGGGGAGTCGCTGGGGTATTTTGGCTTACTGCTGGACTTGCCATTTTAGGTATTTTAATCGTGTTATTTTTAGTGCCAAATGCTGTTAGTAAGGCACCAAGAGGTGATACGCTAGCGACAGTTGATGACATTAAACAACTCATTAAACACCCACAATTAGCGCGCCTTGATTTCGGTGTAATGCTACTTCACCTTACATTAACTACCGTATTTGTAGCCTTACCAGGGCAGCTTATAAAAGATGGTTTAATTGCAGATCACCATTGGTACTTATATATCCCAGTGCTGTTTTTAGCGTTTTTCTTGATGGCACCGATGATGATTGTGGCGATTCGTAAAGAAAAAGAAAAACAAGCCTTTATTGGCTCAATCGCGCTACTTGTTTTAAGTATGTTAGCGATGTCGTTATGGGTTGATTCGGTGATTGGCATTGGCATTTGTATGCTGGTTTATTTTATTGCTTTTAACTTTTTAGAGGCAACCATGCCTGCACTTGTGTCGCGTATTGCCCCTGCAAACCAGAAAGGTTCTGCGATGGGGGTATTTTCATCTACGCAGTTTTTTGGTGCCTTTTTAGGTGGTTTATTAGGAGGTTACGTTGCTCAAGCATTAAGTGCGCAAGCAGTGTTTGCGGCGGCGGCACTTGTTGGGGTAATATGGCTTATCCTTGCTTGGAATATGCAAGTCCCACCAAGAAGTAAAATAATTAGCTTAATGACTGAATTAAGTTCAGAGCAGCAGGCACAAGCGCTTGCTTCTCGTCTTGTTGCTTTACCGGGCGTAATTGAAGCAACGGTCGTCTGTGATGAAAATCGCAGCTATTTAAAGATTAATGATAAAGAATTTGACCTAGACCAAGCACGCAAAGTGGCTGGTTTAATCTAACGTTTTATAGGAGAAGTTCCATGGCACGCGGTGTGAACAAAGTTATCTTGGTTGGTAATTTAGGCCAAGATCCAGAAGTACGTTATATGCCTAATGGCAATGGCGTAGCGAATATCAGCATTGCTACGACAGATAGCTGGAAAGATAAAAACACAGGGCAAATGCAAGAGCGTACTGAATGGCACCGTGTCGTGTTATTTGGCAAACTAGCAGAAGTTGCTGGTGAGTATCTTCGCAAAGGTTCACAAGTGTACATTGAAGGTCGTTTACAAACCCGTAAATGGACTGATCAATCAGGCCAAGAAAAATACACCACAGAAATCGTGGTAGACATGGGCGGTCAAATGCAAATGTTAGGCGGCCGTGGTGAGCAACAAGGTGGTGGCTATCAAGGTGGTCAATCACAAGGTGGTTACCAAGGTGGTCAGCAACAAGGTGGCGGATACGGCGGTGGTGCTCAGCAATCACAAAGCAATAATAGTTATGCTCCACAGCAACAGTCTGCGCCAGCACAGCAGCAACAGCGTCCGCAACAGCAATCTGCACCACAACAACAAAGCAATAACCAATATGGTGGCGGTTATGGTCAGCAGCAAAGCAGCGCACCTCAACAAGGTGGTTTTGCTCCTAAGCCTCAAAATGCACCACAAGGTGGCGCATCAAATCCAATGGAACCACCAATCGACTTTGATGACGATATCCCGTTCTAAATGACCAGACACCGTTAAGTGTTTGCAATATTTTAAACCCAGCCTAGTAGCTGGGTTTTTTATTTGCATAACACTCCGTATCACTACTCTTTAATTGAGTCGTGTTGGTTACAAAATAATTCTCATTAACTATTATTGCTAGGTGTTTAAAATTACAAAACTTTTGACAGCGCTGGTTATAGGATTTTTCTGATCTTGCTTTAAATCGCCCTGCAGCCTTGTATTTATAGGGTTCTTGGACAACACTTTGTATATGTTTAAGCAACTAACCTGTGAAATGAAACGAGATTTAACTTCACAATTCAAGCAACCGGTGGTCATCTATATGATGGCCGCGTTTTTGCTATTGGTTGTTTTTAATATTTTCTTAAGTGATGTGCTGCACGACAAAGTGCATCGCACAGGGACTGAGCTTGCCAAACAGGTTTATGAGTTAAATCTCGACCCAGTTGCCTCGCAAGATATTATTGCTTCATTAGCTAAGAGCCAAGGCTTTGCTGTGAGTGTCAGTGACGTACCCTCTAACTTTGCAAATTTTATTAACCTTGAACAAGAGGTGTTTAGCTATAAAACGGTTAATCTACGTCTTTTTCATTGGCCTTCTTGGCTGGTCGAAAGCCACTTATTTATTTTCTTAAATTTAATCTTGCTTGGAGCAGGGTATTGGGGGGTTCGCTGGTGGAAAAAAATGTTCAAGCAATTGGCTGTCGTAGATAAACCAATAATTAATCCAACTAAGAAGCCGAGTATTCAGTCGGCGACAAAAAAAATAGCATCGCCAAAACCTTTAGGCCATCAAGATTTGAATATTTTGTATGGTGTACCCACAAATTATAATCACTTGTTTGCGTTGTTTTTTTGGAAGAACCCATTTCCTGCCAACCTCGACGTTGATAATTACTTTAAATTAGTAATAGCTAAAGGGTTTGGTGAGCTTGTAAATCGTTCTGTTAAATTGTTGCCATCTGGTGGTATTGCCGTGACCTTAAATAGTGTACCTGCTACTGAAGTCGACAAATACACTAAGCGATTACATCAAGTTATATATCAAGCTTGCTTAAACTACCGAAGTGACTTGTCTCGCTCTGATATTAAAATTGGCGTATGTAATTACCGTACAGGCGCCGATCAGGCCGTTGTATATCAGCTTACGAAATCGGCATTAGCATTGGCGAAACAAAGTGCTTGGCAGCATATTCACCGCTTGCCTTTTGGTCATACACAGTCAAGTATTTTGGCTGATAGCAAAGAGCACCTTTTTGAATATATAAAGAAAAAGCATTTTATGTTGTTTTTTCAGCCGTTGTTTGACTTACAAACAGGTGACATTTTGCAGCACGAGGCATTGATCCGCATACGCCATAAAAACTTAGGTTTGTTGGCTGCGCGGCACTTTATTCCGCACATGAGCAGTAAAAAAGATGTCTTGCTGTTGGATAAAACAGTGGTTTCGCAAGTGAAGAAAATGCTGGTGAACGAAACTGGCACATTAATAGTAAGCATCAATTTGCATGCAATGAATTGGTTTAATGATGAGTTTTGGGTTTGGTTTAAACAGCAAATGGATGATTTTAATTGTACAGAAAAATTGCAATTTGAACTCAGTGAAGATGATTATTTAAAACAACATAAAAAGCTTAGTGCACAATTTGAATGTTTAGAAACACTGTCGGCAGGTATTGTTATCGATAATGTTCGCAGTGCAGAGCATCTAGCAACTTATAAAAAAAATATCAAAAGTGTACGCAGTATTAAGCTGGCGTTTGAGCTTATTCACAATATTGATACTAATACTCAGCAACAAAAAACCGTTAAACAAATAATTACTAAAGGCACAGAATTAAACTTTCCAGTGTATGCGGTTGGGGTAGAAACTCAAAACGAACTCGCTACCTTGAAAAACCTAGGTGTAGTAGCTGCACAAGGTTTTTACTTTGCAGAGCCATTGCAAAGGCTGGCTGATATTACGCCTCATAGTTAGTCTATTAGCCTTCGATATTTAAGGCCATCTAAACCTTGCAGCCCACCAGTATGGACAGCAATAATGCGCGTTCCTTCACTAAAATAACCTTGTTCAATTAGTTGCCAAACGGCATAAAGCATTTTACCGCTATAAATAGGTTCAAGTGGGATTGCGTGTTGCTTAGTAAACGTTTGACAAAACTGCCACAAAGTATCGCTAAACTTTCCGTAGCCACCATCATGGAAATCGCAAAGCAGCTGCCAGTTTTGCTGTAGCATTGCTTTATTGCTGAGCTGCTTTATTTCCTCAATTAAATAGTGAGCTTGCTTTAACACTGCCACACCTAATAACTGAGTATGCTCTGGCATACCTTCAATTAAGCCCGCTAATGTGCCACCACTACCTGTTGGACAAACAAGCACATCACAACTTGGTAAGCTCTGTGCTAACTCTTTGCAGCCTAAAAGCGCTGCTGCGTTGGTGCCACCCTCGGGTAATATGTACGCATTAGGAAACTGCTTTTGTAATTTTGCCAAATAAGTTTGATCGTGCCTTGAACGGTAAGTAATACGATTAACAGGGTGCAAGCTCATACCACATTGTTTAGCGTAATTTAGTGTTGGGTTTGCTTCATCTAATTCGGGGCCGCGGATAATACCATGGGTTTTAAAACCAAATAGTTTGCCTGCAGTGGCCGTAGCATGGATATGATTTGAAAACGCACCACCAAAAGTGAGTAACTCAGATTTCCTCTGTTGTTTCATAGCATCTAAGTTAAATTTTAACTTACGCCATTTATTGCCACTAATTTGTGGGTGAATGAGATCATCACGCTTGATACTAAGGTGAATTTTACGTGCAGTTAGTAATGGGTGATTAACAGTTTGTATTGGTGATTCAAAGAAAGTGTACACGGTATCATTCAGTAAAAAAACACATCCAATTGTAGCAAAGTTGTCTTACAGATAGAAATTAGTCAATTAAACCAAAATGATTTTGTTATTTACTGGCATCAACTAAGGTAATAGATGTAAACTCAGATAATAATTGAACAAAGCTTGTGTTTTGCTTTGCAAGTACATAGCATAAGAGTTTAATTATAAAAAAATAATAATGACCAAATAATTGCCGCTTTTTGGGAATGGAATATATGCGAATTGCTCCTTTATCTCTGTTAATTTCAGTTAGTTTGCTAGCAACTAGTGCATTTGCACAAGATACTGCTACGGTAACTGGCATTGAATCAGAGATCAGTAAAAAACAAGCCGAATACGATAACTCGACCCTAATCCTCGAAAAACACCTAAAAGAAGAAAGTCAGTTACAAAAACAACTCGAATTATTGCGCGCCCGCTCAACTGAGCTAGACAAAGAAAAGAATCAAGCGCTAGATGCAATGAACGAGATGTACCGCCGACTAATTGATGACCCAACCCTTGATATCAGCAATGCGCAGTCGCGCTATCAAAAAGCGGTTGTTGATCACAAACAAAACAAAGATGATATTTCGATGCAATTGGCGGCAATTGCTTCACATAGAAAAGACATTGAGCAAATTCGTGTATCAAAACATACACAGTTAAACACCTTAGAAAGTTTAAAAGAGCAGTTAGCAACGGCACGTGTTGAGCGTTTACGTAACGAATTCACTCGTGAAGGCACATTAGAGGTTAATCACACAATTAACTGTAAGCGCACTGAAACACTTGCTGCATGTGAACAGCGCGGCCAGCAAATGGGCTTACAAAAAGCCACTAAACGTTTTGTAGACCAAATTTTTGCTAACTTAACTGAAGAGCGTTTAGTTGAACCAAAACGCAACCTTGCTGGTGCACAAGTTAAGATTTTAAGTAGCCATGTAGTGAATAGCGCTTTTAGTGGGCAAGGTAACTACAACGTTAACTTAAGCGTGACGATGCGCGGTGATGTAAATAGTAGCCGTTTATGTAGCTTACTTAATTTAGACAACCGTTTTTGTGCAGACTATGGCACACCTTTAGCTGGAAACTTTCAGCCAAGCTACGGGACCACATATTCAGATAGTCAGTTAACATTCAGTGATCCTCAGGATAATGGGCAGGTGGTATCGGTTTCACGTATGAGTGAACAACCTGTAAGCGATTACTCTGTAAAAAAGCCAATAAAGGTTGAACCATTACCTGATCTAAAAAAATCTAAAATGGTTGAATTAACACTGCGTTCAAATGTTTATGATGACGAAGTGTTTATTGATGGTGTGAGCTATGGCGCAACTAGGTTAACGACATCATTACCAAAAGGTTTCCATGAAATTGAAATTCGCAAACGAGGCTACAAAAGCTATAAAGCGCGAATTGATCTGCGTAAAGCGCAAACAATTAATGCAAATCTAGTGAAAGTACCAGAACCAGTTGTTGCTGAGGTTACTACGGCACCAACTCAACCAGTAATAGCACCCGTTGCAAGTATTGTTAATAAAACCAGCTCTGCCAGCATTGTGGTTATACCCGCTGGTAAATTTAAGATGGGTGATATTAACGGCAACGGTTTAGCGAATGAACGTCCAGTGGTAGAAAAAACCATTGCTAATTCATTTGCAATGCAAAGCAAAGAAGTAAGCGTTGGCGAGTATGAGCAATTCGTTGCGAATACGGGCTACAAAACAGAAGCAGAAAAAGATCGCGGCTGTGCGTATTACTTAAATGGTGAACCAGTGTGGGAAGCAACCCTAAACTGGCGTAACCCAGGCTTTGATCAAGAAAGTGATTTTCCGGCGGTTTGTTTAACTTACAATGATGCCAAAGCGTATGCAGATTGGTTATCGGGTCAAACAGGCCAGTTATTTCGTTTACCCAATGAGGTTGAGTGGGAGTACGCTGCACGCGCAGGTAAAGAAACTGAATACCCTTGGGGTAACGAAATTGGAAAGAATCTAGCGAACTGTGGCTGGTGTGGTAGCGAATGGTCAAATAAGAGCGCTGCACCAACAGGATCGTTTTCTCCTAACGCATTTGGCCTATACGATACAGTAGGTAATGTGTGGGAATGGACAAACAAAAAGTCAGGACAGTCTGATGTGGCTGTTCGAGGCGGTGCATGGAATTTTGCCCCTAGCCTAGCACGCGTATCAACGCGCTTAATCTTAGCGCCAGATTTCCGTGCAAACTATATCGGTTTCCGTTTAGTACGCGAACGATAGGAATTTGAAAAGGAAGCAATGGATGCTTCCTTTTTTAGCAATTTAAATAAAGCAGTTGCGCTTTCTCATGATTAGCATGATAGAGTGAGAGCAGCTAGTATAAGAATGAATTTTTCAAAGGTCATCCAGCCTCATGTTTAAAAAACTCCGTGGTATTTTTTCAAACGATCTATCGATCGACTTGGGTACAGCCAATACCCTAATTTATGTAAAAGAAGAAGGTATCGTATTAAACGAGCCTTCAGTTGTTGCTATTCGTCAAGAGCGTGCTGGTGGCCCTAAGAGCGTGGCATCTGTAGGTACTGAAGCTAAGCAAATGTTAGGTCGTACTCCGGGTAACATTAAAGCGATTCGTCCAATGAAAGACGGCGTTATTGCTGACTTCTATGTGACAGAAAAAATGCTTCAACACTTTATTAAACAAGTGCATAACAACAACTTTATGCGTCCAAGCCCGCGTGTACTTATTTGTGTGCCTTGTGGTGCAACTCAAGTTGAAAAACGTGCTATTCGTGAATCAGCAATGGGTGCTGGTGCACGTGAAGTTTATTTAATTGAAGAGCCAATGGCTGCGGCGATTGGTGCAGGTTTGCCTGTATCTGAAGCAACGGGTTCGATGGTTGTTGATATCGGTGGTGGTACAACTGAGGTTGCCATTATTTCACTAAATGGTGTGGTTTACTCTTCATCTGTACGCATCGGTGGTGACAAGTTTGATGAAGCGATTATCAACTATGTACGCCGTAACTTTGGTAGTTTAATTGGTGAAGCAACGGCTGAAAACATTAAACACCAAATTGGTTCGGCCTTCAAAACTGACGAGCCAATTGAAATTGAAGTACGTGGTCGTAACCTCGCTGAAGGTGTACCGCGCTCTTTCACACTGAACTCACACGAAATCTTAGAAGCATTACAAGAGCCATTAATGGGTATTGTAAGTGCAGTGATGGTTGCGCTTGAGCAATCTCCGCCAGAGCTTGCGTCTGATATCTCTGCACATGGTATGGTATTAACAGGTGGTGGTGCATTATTAAAAGACTTAGATCGTTTATTAATGGAAGAAACCGGTATTCCAGTTGTGGTTGCTGATGACCCATTAACCTGTGTTGCTCGTGGCGGCGGTAAGGCACTAGAAATGATTGATATGCACGGTGGTGACGTATTTAGTTACGACTAATGAAGTTACTGTTTGGTCGTACCATCTCTTTGCAACTGCGACTTTTTGTCGCAGTGCTTTTGAGTGTCGTGTTGATCGTGGGCGATCGCTACACTCAAGGTGGTACAACAATCCGCACTAGTTTAAATACCCTGGTTAGCCCACTTATTTATCTTGCCAATTTACCCTATGAGTTATTTAGTATTGGCGCGAAGAATCTGCACACCCGCGAACAGCTATTAACTGAAAACGAAGCGTTAAAAAAGAAGCAGTTACTACAAAGTGAGCAACTACAACAATTGCAATTTTTATCTCGTGAAAACGATAAGTTACGAGCGTTATTGGGTTCATCCGCGAAGCAATCAAATCGTAAAATCATTGCACAAGTACTCTCTGTTCACTCTAATCCGTATAGCCATCAGGTGGTTATTAACCGCGGTACAACTGATGGTCTAAGTGAAGGTCAAGCCGTCATTGACGAAATGGGGGTTGTGGGGCAAATCACTCAAGTGGGCTCGACTACTTCTCGAGTACTACTGATGACAGATACAACCCATGCCACACCAGTGCGTATTCTACGTAACGATGTGCGAACCGTGGTTGAAGGGATTGGCAAAATTAACGTAGTAAAGCTTTCGCACGTTCCGCATAGCCTTGATGTTCGCATTGGCGATATTCTGGTTACCTCAGGTCTGGGGGGCACGTTCCCAGAGGGGTATCCGGTTGCAGTGGTGACCGAAATTAACCGCGATGAAGGGCGTCCGTTTGCACAAGTTTATGCTGAACCCATTGCACAACTCGATCGTATTCGCTTATTGGTTGTGCTGTGGCGTAATCAGCAGGAGAGCATGAGCAATGAATAGTCGTCACTCTTTGCTGATTGCTATCAGTATTTTCTTTGCATTGGTTATGGCGTTAATGCCGTTACCGATTTCGTTTGAGCCCTATCGTCCAGATTGGGTGTTAATGGTATTAATGTATTGGTCATTAGCGGTGCCACACCGTTTAAATATTGGCACAGCTTGGGTGGTTGGTTTATTGATGGACCTTGCATCAGGATCGCCATTAGGTGTGAACTCACTGACTTATTCGGTGTGTATATTTATCACTGCTAGTAACTTCCAAAAAATTAGAAACTTTTCTTTATGGCAGCAAAGTATATTAATTGCTTTGTTTTTAACGCTTTATCACCTCATGCAGTTTTGGCTTAACCACTTTTTAATGGGCGTATACTTTAGCCCCCATTATATGTGGCCAGTGCTAACCGGCATGCTTTGTTGGTGGTGGATTTTCTTAATTTTGCGTAAATATCGCCGTCATTTCAGGATTAGATAATGCAAACCGCAATTTATTTGGCGTCTGCATCACCGCGCCGAAAAGAGTTGCTCAGCCAACTTGGCGTTGAGTTTTCTCAATTTAGCGTTGATGCAGATGAAAGTCAGTTCCCAAACGAAGCCCCTCGTGACTATGTAGAGCGTCTTGCCAGACTCAAGGCACAATCAGGCGTAGCTATGGGTTACATTGACCGTCCAGTACTTGGCAGCGATACCGTAGTTGTAATTGATGATACCGCACTCGGTAAACCGCTAGACCAAGTAGATTTTACTACCACGATGAAGCGTTTATCTGGCCGTACCCATCAAGTGATGACGGCTGTGGCAATTGCTGATAGTGAGCAAGTAAAAAGCTGTCTTGTTGTGACTGATGTCACATTTAAAGTGCTCAGCGATGCTGAAATTGATGCCTATTGGCATAGTGGTGAGCCACAAGATAAAGCTGGTGGTTATGGCATACAAGGCTTAGGTGGGCGCTTTGTTAGCCATCTTTCGGGTAGCTATTTTGCAGTTGTCGGCTTACCTTTATATGAGACAGAGCAGTTATTAAACGAATTTTTAAGAGGGTAACATGAGCACTGAATTACTGATCAACGTTACACCGAGCGAAAGTCGCGTTGCGCTTATCGAAAATGGCGTACTGCAAGAGATTCAACTAGAGCGAATTGGCAACCTAGGTATTGTCGGTAACATTTACCTAGGTAAAATCAGCCGTGTTTTACCAGGCATGCAAGCTGCGTTTGTGGATATTGGCTTAGAGAAAGCTGCCTTTTTACATGCATCGGACATTGTAAACAGTGCCTCGATTGTGGAAGGCGTTGATGAGCAGCCAATAAAGAAAGTACAAGATATTCGTGAGCTTGTGCGCCAAGGTCAATATATCATGGTGCAAGTGGTTAAAGACCCTCTTGGAACCAAAGGTGCACGCTTAACAACTGATATCACCATTCCTTCACGTTACTTAGTGTTCATGCCAGATGCGACTCATGTTGGTGTGAGCCAGCGCATTGAAACTGAAGAAGAACGTTTACGCTTAAAGAAAATTGTTGCTGAATATGGCGATGATGATGGCAGCTTTATTGTTCGTACCGCAGCAGAAGGTGCGTCGGAAGCTGAGCTACGTCATGATGCTGAGTTCTTAAAAAAACTGTGGCAAAAAATTGTTACTAAGCGTAAAAAAATCAGTAAAGAAAGCATCTTGCATGAAGACTTAACACTCGCTTTTCGAACTTTACGTGACTACGTAGGTGAAGACATGGAGCGTATTCGTGTTGACTCAAAGCTCACTTATCAGGAGCTTAAAGAGTTTACAGAAGAGTTTGTGCCTATCTTATCGGGAGCACTTGAATATTATCCTGGTGAGCGGCCTATTTTCGATTTATTCGATGTTGAAACCGAGATTCAAAAAGCACTCCACCGTAAAGTTGAGCTTAAATCGGGCGGTTATTTAATTATTGACCAAACCGAAGCGATGACAACCGTTGATGTAAATACTGGTGCGTTTGTTGGTCATCGTAATTTAGAAGAAACCATTTTTAATACTAATATCGAAGCGACCTCTGCGATTGCACGTCAACTGCGGTTACGCAACTTAGGTGGCATCATTATCATCGACTTTATCGATATGGTCAGTGATGAGCACAAGCGCCGAGTATTGCACTCGCTTGAGTCAGCTCTTGCAAAAGATCGTGCAAAAGCCAACATAAATGGTCTATCTGCACTAGGCTTAGTAGAGATGACCCGCAAGCGTACCCGCGAAAGCTTAGAGCATATCCTTTGTGATGTGTGTCCTGCGTGTTCCGGTCGTGGTTCACAAAAAACGGTAGAAACAGTTTGCTACGAAATTTTACGTGAAATCGTTAGGGTAAACCGTGCTTATGCGGCTGATAAGTTCATGGTTTATGCCGCTCCTTCGGTAAGTGAAGCGCTGATCAACGATGAGTATCACAATCTTGCAGAGCTGGAACTATTTATCGGTAAGCAAGTCAGTATTCAAACAGAGAGTTTATACAACCAAGAACAGTTTGATGTGGTAATGATGTAATGAAGGCAAAAACGGTCTGCTTTTATTGTTTACGTAAGTTATGGCAAGTATTTGCTATCACTCTCGTACTGCTGGCCGTTATTGTCTCTGTTGTGAAGTATTCACTCCCTTATGCGAATGACTATAAAGATGATATTGAAGCGTTTTTGTATGAACGTTTTGATGTTAATTTAGCGATTGGTTCTATCTCGGCTAGCTGGCAGGGCAAAGGTCCTTCCTTAGTCATTGAAGACATTTCGTTTGAAGATAACCAAACCTCACCCATCGCACTAACCATTGATAAAGCCAGCCTTGAAGTAAACTTATGGGAGTCGGTGAAAAGCCGTCAGCTTAAATCGAGCTACTTTGTGATCAATGGCTTTCATGCTGATGTTGATTTACCCACTATGCTTGATTTGGGGAATAACCAGCAAGCAGGCAACTTTGAGCAAAAAGAACTGATTGAAGGCTTATTCCTTGGTGAAACAGGCCACTTTGCAGTGCAAGACAGTAGCCTTAACCTTACCCTCAGTGATGGCAAAGAGCGTAAGCTGATCCTTGAAAACATTGTTTGGCAAAATACCCCAGAGCAGCATCAAGGCTCGGGAACATTAGCGTTACCGGGGATTTCTGTTGGTAGCTTTGACGCCCGTATGGCACTTAATGGCTCAACCCTCGAAACCATGGCTGGTGATATTTATGTCCAAGCAGCGAACGTCGATGTGTCTAAGTGGTTGGCGCAATATATTAATACTGACAAACAGCAGCTTAATTCAGACATCAACTTAAAGACGTGGTTTAGCCTTGAGAAAGGCCTGATCAGCGATGTAAAAGTGCAGTGGCTACCTAGCTTTATCAACTGGCAGCAAAACCAAGAAGCACATCAAATTAGCTTAAGTGAAGGTGGCTTTCATTTATTTCCAAAGCAAAATGGCTGGCGTTTAAAAAGCACCGGACTCACGTTTGAAAGTGACTTAAAAGAATGGCCGACCTTACAATTTGAAGCTCAACTTGGCGATAAAAGCCAAATCTGGCTTAAACAATTTGATTTTGCATTACTCGCCAAGTTATCGCAGTTAAGTAACTTTGAGGTGCTAGCACCATTTTTAGCACGCCAACCCAATGGTCAATTAAGTGATGCCTATTTAGAATTAGGTCAGCAAGATAAGTGGCAGTTCTGGTTTCAAGGTGAGCAAATTAATTGGCTATCGCTGCAAGGCATTCCTGGTGGGCAAGCTATTCGTGTTGATGGCTTAATTAATCAATCAGCTGGTCGAATTCAGTTATATGGCGAGAATAATCAACTGCTCACGAACGGCAGCTTTAGCCAAGATATTGCTTATAACCAATTAAATGTCGAGCTAGACCTTCATCGTTACGACGATGGCTGGCGTATTAGTAGCGATAATATCTGGCTTGATAACGACGAAGTTACCCTTGCAGCTGAGATGATGCTTAGTCTTACTGATGAGCCGCGTTTAGATTTATATGCTGAAGCCTATGCCCCTGATGCCAACGTAGCTGGGCATTATTTCCCATTACCTGTGATGAGCGAAAAGTTGGTTAATTACCTCAATGGGGCAATTAAGGGCGGTGAAGTAAACAAAGCTCAAGTGTTGTTTTCTGGGCCATTTAAAGGTTTTCCATTCAAACAGCAGCAAGGTCAATTTGAAGTTTTAGCGAATGTTGAGAGTGCCAAATATAAATTCTCACCGAGCTGGCCTACAGTTGAAAATGCTAACGTCATTTTACATTTTGAAAATGAGCGCATGGATATCTATAGCAAGTCAGGCAAGCTAGTTAATTTATCTCTCGGAGAGAGTGTGCACGTCAGTATTGCAGATTTAATGAATGCAGAGATACTAAAAGTTGCTATAAACAAGCGCGCCCATGGCAATAAGCTTAATCCTTTCTTTACAGAGACTCCGCTTGCAAAGCCTTTAGCAAGTGTCTTTGAAGTCGTGCAACCTCAAGGTGAAGCAACCGCCGAGATTGAGCTGTTAGTTAATTTACGTTCTGGTCATGTTGATGCGATTGGTGAAGTTGAACTTGCAAATATTCCGGTTTACCTTGCACAACCGGGGATCACACTTAATAACATGACTGGTATCGTTAAGTTTAATAACGATAAAATCGACCTAAAAAATGCTAAAGCAAACTGGATGGGGATGCCACTCACTGCGTGTTATAACAGCGAAAGCGTGGCTGATAACTACCTCGCAGAAATTGATATAAAACTGGCGCTTGAAGCTGAGCCTTTAATTGAACAAGCCCATGGTTTGCTTGCAGGTTACTTAAGCGGTCAAAGCGATGTTGATATTAATGTTTCACTTAACTTTTTACCGAATGATTTCAATTATCGTGCAGATGTGAGTGGCGACTTAATCGGTGTGACTAGCCAGTTGCCGGCACCTTATAACAAGAGTTCAGAGCAAAGTTGGCCATTAACCGCGGTGGTACAAGGCGACCGCATCTCAAATCTGATTACTGCTAATATCGATGAGCAGCTTTTCTTTAATGCGATTTTAGATAATGGTAAACAGAAATTTAGCAATGCCCATTTAATTTTAGGCGCACAAGATTTAGGTCTTAATCGTGAAGGTTTTGCTGTATCTATCGATTTGCCAGAAACTAAAATAGTGCCTTGGTTTGGCTTAATTGATCAAATTATTGCGCTCACCAAAGTGAAGTCTGACGCGCCAAGTGTGATGCCTGCATTCAATAACGTAACGGGTAAATTTAATAAGCTGGCATTACATAATATCGACTTTAATGATTTTGAATTTCGCTTAGCACCAAAACAATCAGACTTAGAGTTAAGGTTAAATGCTAAAGAATTACGTGCCGACGCACTTATTCCAACCGGTGAAACGCGCAGACCAATTCAAATTTTTACTGACTATCTGCGTATTAACTTCAACGAAGTAGCAGAGCAAGCAGATCAAGTTTCTGAACCTGAAGATTTAAGATGGTTAACTCGTGTTCCAGCTATCGAGTTTAACTGCGAAGATTGTAAAGTGGCAGAATATCAACTCGATAAAATTAAAAGCAGCTTAGTAGGAGAGCAAGGTAAACTCTTGTTCACTGAGCTTGTTATCGACAAAGGCGATCATGTATTGCGTGGTAAGGGGCAATTTGCCGATGGTCAAACACGCTTTACTGGTAACTTACAAAGTGACGATATCGGTGAGTTATTTGATGAATTTGATATCACAACAACAGTAAAAGATTCTGATGCCGATATTAAGTTTGATCTTGCATGGCAAGGCGCACCTTATAACTTTGACGTACCCAGTTTAGCGGGGGAGCTAGATTGGCGTTTAGGTGAAGGTCACCTTACAGAAATTAGTGATGGTGGTGCGCGGGTATTCTCATTACTGAGTTTAGATTCGTTAGTGCGTAAGCTGAAACTCGATTTTAGAGATGTATTCTCTAAAGGCTTTTTCTATAACAGCATGCAAGGCACGATGCAGCTAGAAAAGGGCATTGCTTACACTCAAGATACCAAGCTTGATGGTGTACCTGCCGATTTAACGATTAAAGGCCACACTAACTTAAACACCTTTGAAATTGACTACGATCTGGCTGTTGCACCGCAGGTAACCTCAAGTATTCCTGTTATTGTGGCATGGATGGTCAACCCTGTAAGTGGTCTTGCAGCACTGGCAATCGATAAAGTAATTCACTCGGCACGAGTGATCTCTGAGATCAACTTTAAAGTAACAGGGAGTATGAATGATCCTGTAGTGAAAGAGCTTGATCGTAAGAGTCGTGAAGTGACGTTACCGCAAGCTGCGCAAAGTCAGCCACAGTCGTCGACGCAATTAAAATTAAAAGATGCCGCATCTTCAGCGAGTTTAGGTAACAATGAAGACTAATCATCAACCACAGGTTGTCGCAGTACAAATGTGCTCAAGCATGAATGCTGAGCAAAACCTCGCTTTTCTAGCAGATACACTGACCAAGTTACCTGCTACTCGGCCATTGCTTGTGTGTTTACCTGAAAGTTTTTTGATTTTTAGTAAGCACAGCCAAGCAAGCTATGAATTAGGTCTACAGAGTGAGGTTTATAAAGCGAAACTTGCCGATTTATGTAAGCAGCATGATATCTGGTTAGCTGCTGGTACCCTCCCTGTTTCGCAGCAAAATGGTAAGTATTTAGCTGCCTCGTTTTTATTTAATAACCAGGGTGATGTGGTTGCACAGTACAATAAAATTCACTTATTTGATGTAGATGTTGCCGACACGACGCGCAGTTACCGAGAGTCTGATGCGACGCAGGCGGGCGAGGATATTGTGGTGGTTGATTCGCCATTTGGTAAAATTGGCCTAGCAGTATGTTATGATCTACGTTTTAGTGGCTTATTCACCGCGATGCAGCGCCAAGGGGCTGACCTCATTTTAGTGCCAAGTGCCTTTACTACAGTCACCGGCGCTGCTCATTGGCATATTTTATTAGCTGCGCGCGCAATCGAAACACAATGTTATGTGGTTGCCGCAGCACAGTGGGGCGAGCACGAGAATGGCCGTCACACTTATGGCCACAGCATTATTATTTCACCATGGGGAGAAACGCTCAGTGAGCTTGCCTCTGGTACTGGGTTTATCAGCCATTGGCTTGATTTAAACCGCTTGAATACAATTCGCCAAGACATGCCTATGCAGTCTCAGCAACGATTTAGAGAGCATTTATTATGAACACGGTTGAACAGCATTTATTACATGACAGCCAACTAACGAGAGAAGAATTAGAAAAAACGCTCGCTTTTATTCATCAACACCAAGTTGATTATGCCGACCTGTATTTTCAATCTAGTCACCACGAATCTTGGGTGCTTGAAGATGGCTTAGTGAAAGAAGGTTCTTACAACGTTGAACGCGGTGTGGGTGTGCGTGCTGTTAGTGGTGAAAAAACCGGTTTTTCATACTCAGATGCGATTAATCTTGAAGCGTTAAATAAAGCCGCATCCGCAGCGCGTAGTATTGCCAATGCAGGCGAAAACAAAACGATTCAGGTGTTCAGTGATGTTGCTGCTAAAGAGCAGTATGCGCCGCATCAACCTATTCAAAGCATGAGCAATGATGACAAAGTAAGTCTGCTACGTGAGCTTGAAAGCTATATTCGTCAATTAGCACCTGATGCTGAGCAAGTGATCAGTTCAATGTCGGCGGTTTATGAAGAAGTGTTAATTGCTGCAAGTGATGGCACCTTTGCAACCGATATTCGCCCGCTTATTCGTTTAAATTGTTCAGTGTTACTTGAGAAGAATGGTCGTCGTGAGCGCGGTGGTGCAGGAGGCGGTGCTCGTTTAGATTATGGTTATTTTAAAGAGTTAGTCGATGGCAAACCGCGTTGGATGGAATACGCGGAAGAAGCTGTTCGCCAAGCGAAAGTAAACCTAGAAGCTATCGATGCACCTGCAGGTAGCATGGAAGTAGTACTAGGTGCAGGTTGGCCGGGCGTGTTACTACACGAAGCGGTAGGTCATGGCCTAGAAGGTGACTTTAACCGTAAAGGCGCATCAGCTTTTAGCGGTAAGGTAGGTCAAAAGGTTGCATCTGAGCTGTGTACAGTCGTGGATGATGGCACCATTGCTGATCGCCGAGGTTCATTGAACGTAGATGACGAAGGCACTCCTGCTGCGTATAACGTGCTTATTGAAAACGGTATTCTAAAAGGCTATATGCAAGATAAGCTAAATGCGCGTTTAATGGGGGTTAACCCTACCGGTAATGCGCGCCGTGAATCGTACGCTCATTTACCTATGCCACGTATGACCAACACTTATATGTTAGGTGGAGAGCACAGCCAAGCCGATATTATCAGCTCGGTGAAAAAGGGTATCTTCGCGCCTAATTTTGGTGGCGGCCAAGTGGATATCACGTCAGGTAAATTTGTATTTAGCGCCTCTGAAGCCTACTTAATTGAAAACGGTAAAATCACGCAACCTATCAAAGGTGCCACACTAATTGGTAATGGCCCAGAAGTGATGCAGCAGATCTCAATGGTAGGGAACGATCTAGCACTTGATAAAGGCGTTGGCGTGTGCGGTAAAGATGGCCAAAGCGTACCTGTTGGGGTAGGTCAACCAAGCCTTAAAATTGATAACTTAACGGTGGGTGGTACGGCTTAATATTCCCACAGTATAGTTATAATGAACGCGAGGGGAATCCCTCGCGTTTTTGTATTAGCTTACTAGCATCCATATACCCGCGGCTATCATAAATAAGTTCTCACTCAGTGAGATAAAGCCGAGCGGCACATTACTGTCGCCACCAACACAGGCGCATTTCAGATCTCGTTTATCGATATACACAGCCTTAATAACCGACACTGCACCTATACCACCAATAAATAATGAAAATGGGGCAACAGCTAAGGCAGGTAATTCAGCTACCATACCTATCGCTACATACGCCTCAATAAACGGGTATACATAAGCGTAGGGCACAATACGCATCGCTAGTAAGTCATAGGTAATAAATGAGTTAGAAAAGCTGTATAAGTCTTGTAGCTTTTGTATCGCTAATACCGCCATTGATACTGCAACGAACAGCATCAGGTTTTGCAAAGAGAATAAAGCCTCACCGCTGGCATAAGTAAAACCGCAGCTGAGTAGCATAGCGACCGCAAAAATGGCTAATACAGGCGTGTAACTGGTGCCCTGTTGGCCAGCCTTAGGTAGATTAAAAAAGTCGCGCAAATCATCGTAACCACCAATGCATTTATCATTGATAAAGGTTTGTGGTGTGGTTTTTACATCATGCTGCTGTTTGAATGCGTCAGTTTGCTCACGGCTGGTTAAGTGACGATCGTCAACATCGTAACCATGTCGCTCTAATAAATCTTTTGATTTTAAACCGAACGGGCAAATATGCTCATCGGTCACCATGCGGTATAAAATTGCAGACTTAGACACAGTGCCTCCTTGTAAAAATGCCTTGAGTACTGCGTAAAAGTTGCTTAATTACACAGTAAACAAGGGCAAATTGTTGCTATAACTGGTTACTTTATTAACAGTTACAAGGTTTGTGCCAGCACTGTTTATTGCTTGGTTATGGTTAAAACAGCATCCATTACTGGGTCTACACCTGCAAAGTAGTCTTTTGCAGAAAGCGTAATTGGCATATCGGGCGCTAACCAAATACGATGGTCTTCAGCTCTGCTTTGCTGGTGGAATTGGCTCGAAATAAGGCCTGTTTGTTTACTGTATGGTAGGTTAAACCAGCCTGCTTCACCTGCCACGTTAGGGCGGGTGCCTGATGGTTCACCTACAAAAATTGCTGGCACTATATTGGTAATCTTAACTGCTAGATCATGGCCTGCCGAAAATGTATTGCGGCCAATTAATATAAATAACTTTCCTTGTGGCTTTAATACTTTAAAAAATGCGGCCGTTGCTACCAAAGGTGGGGTGAGCGAGCCATTACCACCACTGTTATGGCGAAGGTCTAGCACCATATGCTCAATGTCATCGTGTTTGATTTGTGCTTGTAGCTGCATAGCAAATTCAGCAAGGGTGAGATCTTTGCTATTACGTACATCATTGAATTGTACATACAGTAATTTATTCGCTTTTATTTGTTCGCTCCAAAACGGTGTGTTGTTTTTCGCTAAGTATCTAAGCGTAGGGTGTTCAGCAAGTTTTGGTAACTTAGGAAAACCTGCAAATTGCATTGACTGGAGCGCTGGTGTAACTGTGGTGAGAGCGCCTTTTGGCGAGCTGAGGGTGAGCGTTACCTCGTTACCTTTGCTAATGCCAAGTCCGTTTAGTACATCAAGCAAACTTAAATAATATGGTCCCAGCCAAAGGGTTTGCATTTCATTATCGCGAGCATTAACACGTTTAGTTAACTCAAGAGCTTGCTGGGCTGGTGTATCGGCAAATGCCTCAACTTTATGGCCAACATATTGCTGGTAATCGCTACTTGCTTTGGTGATGTATAAGCCGTCACTAAATTGATAAAACTGAAATGGTAGTTGCTGAAAGTTGCCTTTTTCACCCCATGCTGGGATCAATAGATTATGACCATTGCCAAGTAACGCAATTAGCTCCATAAACTGAAAAACAATTTGCTGATCAGTCAGATCAGGAATCGATTTATCAATCTCAGCTACTTTTTCTGCAAACTGTTGTGAGCTCATGTTTTGATACATTGCCACGTGTAAACGTTTAATCTCTGCAACTAAAAACGCTAAATCGGCGCGCCATTTTTGATCTCGATTGAGCTCAGTATTTAAATCATTACCTGCAAGTGATTTGTAACTGGCTGATTGCGCAAAGCGTTCAAAGTGAGGATTAGTACCAGATTTAAATAAGCTGGTGCCAGCAAGTGTTGGGCGGTCATCCCATCTTGCTGCCAGTGCTTTTTTAAGCCAATATTCTGCTTGCTGTTGGTTGTTAAGCCCTGCGTATGCCTCTGCAATTTTCACCATTAAATCGTTAGGGTTACTGGCCCCATTAGGAATGCCTTTTAAGCTAGTCCCAATTGCAAGTGCGCGTTGCAAAGCATTGCTGGCATTTTGATAATCAGCCAATTGAAAATAACTGAGACCAAGTAAATACCAAGTATCGCCATCATTTTGATATTCATTAATGAGCTGTTTTGTGAGTTTATTCACCAGAGCCCAGTTTTGTTGTTTAGCAAATTCTATTGCTGCTGTTTTCGATTGAAAGTAAGCGATTGGGTCGCTTGCACCAACGCGATTTGGTTGCACTTTTAAGGCTTGATTTGTTACCTCTAAAGAATGATTCGTTGCTAACGCAGAACCCGAAAAGTTTATTAATAGGCACAATATTAGTAGTAAAAAATAGGACTTGTACATCTGGAGTCTCAAAGCTGTTTTTTGTTTAAATTAGCGTTAGGGCTGTAAAAAAGCGTCCTAAAACAGGATTTAGGACGTTTTTTGTCTGTTTTATGAGCAGGTTTTTAGTGTTTGCTTCTTAAATTGACTCGGCGTTAATCCCGTTTCTTTTTTAAACACTGCATTAAAAGTCGATTTAGAATTAAAGCCAGCTTGAAATGCCAGTTCTATCAGGCTGAGTTTTTGAGATGAGTCTTGCTCTATTTCGCGTTTAACATCATTCACTCTATGCTGGTTGATGTACTCACAAAAGTTGTTCCCCGTTGTGCTGTTAATAGCCCAAGATATTTCTTTACTACCGAGCCCAGTTTGATTTGCTAAGTCGTTTAATGACAACCTAGGTTGTCGATAAAGCGATTCGTTAATAATCAAGCTATCAATAGTTGAGAAAATTTGCTGCGCAAGTTGCTCGTCAGACGAATCAGCTTGTTCAGCTTCGGGTTCTTCAGGCAATGTGACTGGCTCGAATTGAAAGCTATTTTTGATGGTGTGAAACAACAAAAAGCTAAACATTAGCAGTAACAGTATTTCGTTTAATAAATACCAGTGCATCTTTAAATCGAGCGGCGTGATTGGTTGCACATTCATACGCAGCAAATCGAATACGACAATAATGGCAATAATAAATAATGCTTTGATCAGCCACTTTAATTTAAGGCTCTCAGCATCTGAGCGCGCATGCATAAGTTGTTTGTGGTAGCCCTTTAAAGTGCCATAAGCAAAGTAGAAGTAGCCAAGTTGACTGAGCGAACCGAGTAAAATGATCTCCTGCGTGTAGTGGGTAAAGGCCAAGGAAATAGCCGCAGGAATTAAGTGAACCGCGTAGTGTGATGTTATAAAGGGCTGCTTACCTGTAATCGACAAGGTAAAAAAGTAAATCATAGGCCCATACAGTAATGTAAATGCCGGTGTGATTAAGTAATCAGAAAGGCCTAACCCTTCTAACAGGTTAAAGGCGCATACACAGCCTTGAAATACAAATAGCAGCACCAAGGAACGACTTTGTTTTTGGCTATTAATTAATAATGCACCAAATAACATTTGGAACAGAAAGATACTCTGTACAAGGTGTACAGGGAATAAAGTGATTGATTGCAAAGTAGTTTACGTTCTTATTCTTTTAACTGAGTTTAACAACTCATCATCACTTTGTAATCATAGGCATAAAAAAACCTTGTGGCAGTACCACAAGGTTTTAATTTAGCTTAAAGCTAATCTTATCTCATCGTCACAAACTCTTCTGAGCCTGTTGGGTGAATAGCCACAACAGCATCAAAGTCTGCTTTTGTTGCGCCCATTTTCATGGCAACCGCAAAACCTTGGATCATTTCATCAACTGTGAAGCCAATGCCGTGTAAGCCAACAACTTTTTCGTCTTCTCCAGCACACACCAGCATCATGTTACAAGCTTGGCGGTGCTGAGTAACCGCTGTGTACATTGCTGCAAAGCTTGATTTATAAACCTTGACGTTTTCTGCACCATATTGCGAAATCGCTTCTTGCTCTGTTAAACCAATCGTGCCAATAGGCGGGTGGCTGAATACCACAGTCGGTACTAGCTCGTAGTCCATTTTTAAATCATCAGGTAATTCTTTATTAAATAAGCGCTCTGATAAAATACGACCTGCTTTAACGGCTACTGGCGTAAGTTCAATACCGTTTTCGATGATATCACCTACTGCATAGACGTTTTCAGCGGTGGTGTTTTGGAATTCGTCTACTTTTACGTAACCGCTTTCGTTCACTTCAACACCTGCTGCTGCAAGGTTGATCTTGTCAGTTGTTGGTGTACGGCCAATTGCCCAAATAACTTCATCAACGTTTTGGCTGTGACCATTTTCAAAGTGAATTGTTAAGCTATCATCGCTTTCTTTAATTACTTCTTTTGGAGTGCAATCAGTGTGAAGCGTAGGGCCTTCTTTTGCCATGATATCGACAAGCGTATCAATAATGTACGGGTCAAAAGTACGTAGTGGTTTGTTTTTACGAACAAACAGGTGGGTTTCTGTGCCAAGGCTATGAAGTACACCAGCGATTTCAACGGCAATGTAACCTGCACCAACCACAGCAACACGTTTAGGTTGTGCGTCTAGCTCGAAGAAGCCGTTTGAATCAATACCAAGCTCAGCGCCAGGGATGTTAGGAATAGTAGGACGACCACCAACAGCAACAAGGATATGATCTGCGGTGTAAAGTTCACCGTCAACTTCAACTGTTTTGTTATCAACAAACTTAGCAAAGCCATTGATCACAGTCACACCATTGCTAGATAAGTACTTGTTGTAACCTTGGTGAATACGACCAATATACGCTTCGCGGCTTTCAACTAATTTAGCCCAGCTAAAACCTTTTAACTCAACATCAAAGCCGTAATCAGGTGCATATGCGTTAATAGCTTCAGCGATTTGTGCGCCGTGCCACATAACTTTCTTTGGAACACAACCGACATTTACACAAGTGCCACCCATGTGTTTTGCTTCAATAAGAGCGACTTTTGCGCCACGCATTGCTGCACGGTTTGCAGAGGCAATACCGCCACTACCACCACCAATTGCAATGTAATCAAAATGCTGAGCCATAGTTTGTCCTCAAAAATAGATAATTTTTTATTAATTAATCGATTTAGTAATAACTTGATAATAGCATAATAAAGACCAAGGTTAAGCCCCTTGTATTTCATCAATTCGCCCCAACTTCAAAATCATCTTCGCATAAAATTTGAGAACAAAAATGACAATTGCAGAAAATAACCCACTCATTGGTTTAGAAGGGCTTCCGCCGTTTTCTAAAATTGAACCTGTACACGTAGTGCCAGCAGTAAAAGCGGCAATTGCTGAGTGCCGCGCTAAAATCGATGAGGTACTGGCAACCAAATCATACACATGGAATGATTTAGTACTTCCGCTTGAGGAAGCTGATGACAAGTTATCACGCCTATTTTCACCGGTATCACACATGAACTCAGTCGTTAACAGTGATGAGTTACGTGAAGCCTATGAGCAATGTTTGCCATTGTTATCTGAGTATTCAACGTTTGTTGGTCAGCACCAAGGTTTGTACGATGCTTACAACACACTTCATAATAGCGATGAATTTAAATCATTAACGATTGCCCAACAAAAAACCATTACTAATGCATTACGTGATTTTGAGCTGTCAGGGATTGCTTTAAAACCTGAACAACAAAAACGTTATGGCGAAATCAGTGCGCGTTTATCGGAGCTGGCTTCTAAGTTTGGTAACAATGTTATGGATGCTACACTTGCTTGGCAAAAACACATTACTGATGAAAGTGAACTGGCTGGCTTACCTGAGTCTGCTTTAGCACTTGGTGCTGATACCGCACAAAGTAAAGAGCTAGAAGGTTGGGTGTTTACTTTAGACTTTCCATCTTACTTACCTATTATGACCTACGCAGATAACCGCGAGTTACGTAAAGAGTTTTACACTGCGTTTGTGACCCGTGCCTCTGATCAAGGCCCTAATGCTGGTGAATTTGATAACTCTGCCATTATGAGCGAAGAGCTTGCACTGCGTCATGAGCTTGCCGAGTTACTTGGCTTTAGCAGCTACGCTGACATGTCACTGGCAACTAAAATGGCAGAAACGCCTGAGCAAGTTTTCTCATTCTTAGAAGATTTAGCTGCTAAGTCTAAACCGCAAGCTGAGCAAGAGCTTGCTGAGCTAACAGCTTATGCAAAAGACAAGCACGGTGTGACGGAACTTGCTGCATGGGACTACGCTTATTATGGCGAAAAACTTAAGCAAGAGAAGTATGCGATTTCTGATGAAGTACTGCGCCCATATTTCCCAGCCAATAAAGTATTAAGTGGCTTATTCACTACAGTAAATCGTTTATTTGGCATTAGTGTTAAAGAAGTAACAGAGTTTGATACTTATCACCCTGATGTACGTTTCTTCGAAATTTACGATAGCAGCAATACCTTACGTGGTCGCTTTTATCTTGATTTATACGCCCGCGATCGCAAACGCGGAGGTGCGTGGATGGATGACTGCATGGGTCGTAAAGTACGTGCTAACGGCGAATTACAAACCCCTGTTGCCTACTTAGTGTGTAACTTTAATAAAGCAGTGGGTGATAAGCCTGCCTTGTTTACTCATAATGAAGTGACAACTTTATTCCATGAGTTTGGTCATGGTATTCACCATATGTTGACGCAAGTTGATGCTGCGCCGGTTGCAGGTATTAACGGTGTTGCATGGGATGCGGTTGAGTTACCAAGTCAGTTCCTTGAAAACTGGTGTTACGAAGAAGAAGCGCTGAGCTTTATTTCGGGTCACTATGAAACAGGTGAGCCGTTACCAAAAGAGTTATTAGATAAACTCCTTGCGGCGAAGAACTTCCAATCAGGTATGCAAATGCTGCGTCAGCTAGAGTTCTCGTTGTTTGACTTTACTATTCACCATACTTACAAAGCGGGTGAGCCATGTAATATTCAAGCAACACTTGACGAGGTGCGCAGTAAAACTGCTGTTGTTAAAGCGCCAGCGTTTAACCGTTTTCAGCATGGCTTTAGCCATATTTTTGCGGGTGGTTATAGCGCAGGTTATTACTCTTATAAGTGGGCTGAAGTGCTCTCGGCTGATGCGTTTTCTAAGTTTGAAGAAGAAGGTATCTTTAACCCTGCAACGGGCGAAGCTTTCTTAAAGAGCATTTTAGAGAAAGGGGGTAGTGAAGAGCCTATGGAGTTATTTAAAAAGTTCCGAGGACGCGAACCGCAAGTCGATGCACTACTGAGACATAGCGGCATTGCTGCATAATAATTTTTGTTGATTTAAAGC
>NZ_JAKEVN010000037.1:0-33669 GCF_022398505.1 Pseudoalteromonas sp. Isolate3
GTATAGGAGCAGTGTAATGAAAATAAGCGGAAGTTGGTAGGAAATCTCGCTGCCAGCTTTCAGCCGTCAGCCATCAGTTTTTGTAGGCGTGAAATTTATTTCGCGCGAAGTGCCGGCTGTTCGGCGATGCAGCGGCGCGCCATGCAAGCATGGCGCCTACAAGAAACGATTATTGGTCTGTTCTGCTAACGATTTCGTAGCCTTCAGCTTCATAATCATTGATGCATTTTTGAAATTTATTTTGAAGTTTTATTTCATCGAAATAGCCAAGTGAGTATACATCACACTTTACTTTCATATGTTCACTGTTTTCCAAAACCGCATTAAGTTTAAGCTCAGCAAAACCAAATTTATAGGCTAATTCTGTGAACTGTGAATACAGAACCAAAAGCAGTACAGCAAGAAGGGTAAGCGTTAGTGTATTTTTCATTTTTATTTCCTTTAAAAGTGTTGGTAAAAAGTCTGGAGCAATTATCGAACCAACAATATAACTTCATATAAATCAATACAATGAGAGATTAAAGCAAAAGCATAGTTGATATTTTCACCAATAAATAGTGAAAAAGACAACTTTTCCCTAAAATAAACACAATATGGTGATAATGCTTGTTTTAAAGTACTAGAAATGAGCTTCGAGGTGTGTGAAAGATAGGCGAGAAGCGAGATAGGAGGTGCTTTAGCGCCGAACAAAAGCCTCCTGATTCTCTGCTTAAGGTAATCCCACGGTTTTCTTGTAAACGTGAAATTTATTTCGCGCGAGGGTTCTAACTTTCCCCTTGCTAACTCCCCTCACCCATGCGTAAAACAAAACACATTAAGTTTGTTACCGTCTAGGTCTCTAAAGTATCCCGCATAAAAGCCCGGCATTTCACGTGGGCCGGGAGCGCCTTCGTCAGTGCCACCTAGTTCTATGGCTTTTTTATAAAAGGCATCTACTTGGGCTGGAGTTTCGACTGCCAGAGCGATCATAGTACCGTTACCAACTGTGGCTTTTTCATCATTATGGGGTTTAGTAACCGCAAAACCGGGCTTATCTTGACCTGTACTCCATGCGACAAAGCGATCAGTTTCTAAGAAGCGCTCGGCGTTTAGAGTGGCGAACAATTCATCGTAATACTTTACTGCTTTAGCTAGGTTGTTAGTGCCTAACATGATGTAACCTATCATTGTGTGCTCCTTACATTTAAAAGTGTCTTTACTCAACATAAAAGGGAAATGACCATCTGTCTATTGATTTCTTCATTCATCGCAATGGACTATATTTCTTATGGTTGTTACTTTATAACAGGTCAACACGCCCTAATCTCTGCTCACTAACAAGGAAATAAAATGAAGTTTAAAACATCTTTAGCACTGCTTGCAGCAGCTAGCTTTTACAGCCACGCAGAAGCTAGCAATACCTTTGACCTCGAAAATGTTTTTGATCTTGAATACGCCAACCAAATAGAAATGACAAAAAATGGCGATACAATTTACTTTGTGCGTAATCGCATGGATATCAAAAGCGACCGTAAAGTCAGCAATATTTGGTCAGTAAACCCAGATGGTAAAACCATGCTACCGCTAACGTCTGGCGTGCATATGGATTACTCTCCGGTGCTGTCACCGGATGAAACTCGCTTAGCGTTTATTTCTACCCGTGATGGTAGCAGCCAAATCTATGTAAAATGGTTAAAAACCGGTAACGTAGCGAAAATTAGTAACCTAACGCAAAGCCCTGGTGGATTAACTTGGACACCAGATGGCAAGCAATTGGTGTTTAGCCAGTTTGTACCAGCAAAATCAGCAAGCCCTGTGTCATTACCGGGTAAGCCTGAGGGCGCTAAGTGGGCAGAGCCAGCTAAATATATTGACGATACTTATTACCGTGCCGATGGCGGTGGCTACTCTGAAAAAGGCTATCGTCACTTTTTTATCATCAGTGCAACTGGCGGCAATGCACGTCAATTAAGCTCAGGTGATTTTGATCACGGCGGAGCAATCAGCTTTAACGAGCAAGGCGATGCGTTCTATTTTTCGGCTAATCGTTATGAAAACAACGAACTACACCCAACTGAATCTGAAATCTATAAACTTAGTTTAGCGGATCGTTCAATTACCCAAATAACAAACCGTAAAGGCCCAGATTCACGCCCTAAAGTCTCACCAAATGGTCGTTACCTTGCATACACAGGCTATGACGACAAAAAGACTAACTATGAAAATAACGACATTTATTTACTTGATTTAAATTCAGGTAAAACCTCAGTGCTCACTGCTGATTTAGACCGTAGCGTCGAAAGCATAAAATGGGATGATAGTGGCAGAGGTCTTTATTTTAGCTACGATAGCGAAGGTAAAACACACCTAGCTTACCAACCTCGTAGTGGTAAACATAAAGTGATTACCTCAGAGATTGGTAGTGTCGCCTTTGGCCGTCCGTATTCGGGTGGTGACTTTGACGTGAGCGAAGATGGTGAAGTTGCATTCACACTTGCAGATACCCAACGCCCAGCTGATGTAGCACTAATTAAGCGCGGTAAAACAGCGCGTTTAACGCAATTAAACGAAGATGCGCTGGGCGACAAAGAACTCGCTAAGGTTGAAGAAATTTGGGTTAAGTCAAGCCACGATGGCTTGGCTATTCAAGGTTGGGTTGCTTACCCACCAGGTTTTGATAAAAGCAAAAAGTACCCACTTATTTTAGAAATCCACGGTGGTCCTGTTGCAAACTATGGCCCTCATTTTAGCCCTGAAGTGCAATTATATGCAGCCAAAGGTAACGTTGTGCTTTATATGAACCCACGCGGCAGTGATTCATACGGTAAAGAATTTGCGCAAACAATTCATCATAACTACCCAAGTAATGACTTTGATGACTTGATGACAGGTGTTGATGCTGTCATCAATAAGGGCTTTATTGATGAGAGCAAATTGTTTGTTACCGGCGGTTCAGGCGGTGGTGTTTTAACAGCATGGATTGTGGGCCATACAGACCGCTTTGCAGCAGCGGTAGTTGCTAAACCTGTCATCAATTGGATCAGTTTTGTACTAACTGCTGACTTCTACCCTTTCTTTGCTGATTATTGGTTCCCTGGTAAGCCATGGGACAACATTGAGCATTACATGAAGCGCTCACCAATAAGCTATGTTGGCAATGTTAAAACACCAACCATGCTGTTAACCGGTGAATCAGACTATCGCACCCCAATTTCTGAAACCGAACAATTTTACCAAGCCTTAAAGCTACAAGGTGTTGATACAGCGATGGTGCGTATTCCTAATGCCTCACATGGTATTACCGCTCGCCCATCAAACCTGATGACTAAAGTAGCCTATATTCAATGGTGGTTTGATAAAAACAGTGGAAATAATTAACGACATCGAGCGAAGCGAGAACATTTCGTTTGCACAAGGTGAACGAATTTCGTGACGCAGTTTCGTTTAACTTATCTCAAATTGCATTAAGCGCGGCTTTATGCCGCGTCATTTAATAAAACTATAACGCGGGGTAAACCCGCTGCTACTTTCTCCTTTCTAACTTTTGAATTTCAATCTGATAGCTGACGGCTGAAAGCTGACAGCTTTCTTTTCTCTGTAAACCCCCTTTACACTTAAAATGTGATTAACTCCTTACATACTTTTCTCAAATATCGGACATTACCCAAAAAGCAGTTAGTAAAAAATCGGTTTATAGCCAAAATCAGTAACTTGAGTTAGTAAAAAATCGGTTTGTGCCGCTAAAAACCTAGCTTCAGTTAGTAAAATTTTGGTTTGTAAGGGTATGGAGTTGGTAAAAAATCGGTTTATGGCTTGGGTGAGTTAATAAAAAATCGGTTTATAAATCGCTAGATTCTACAAAACAACATTAAATTGCCGTTTATATTACCCATTTTTAACCATTCTAGAGGCTGTACTCAGGCAATAAGCCCTAAATTAAAGCTCATAAGACGGAGGTAGTTAAATCCTGATCTAAAATTATGAGGCTGGTAAATGCGTGATCTGTATTTTTATAAAGCTAGTAAATGGCTGATCCAAGACTTGGTTAAATAGTGATCCGAACCTACGAGATGCGAGTCTGAAAGCTGATAGCTACAAATGAAAAAGGGCCCGAAGGCCCCTAACAACATTATTGAATAGCTATAAAGGAAATTACAACTTGGTTAGAACTGGTTCATGGTATTTGCTTCACCACCGGCTTTAAGCGCATTTTCACCAGAGAAGTACTCTTTATGAGTATCACCAATGTTAGAACCTGCTAGGTCTTGGTGTTTCACTGATGCTTGCTCACGGCGGATTTCTTGACGTTGTACGTCACGAACATACGCTAGCATCCCTAGGTCGCCGAAATAGCCTTCTGATAGAATATCAGTGCTTAGCGCCGCTGTATGGTAAGTTGGTAGCGTGATTAGGTGATGGAAGATACCCGCTTCACGTGCACCATCTTTTTGGAAGTTTTGCACAAGTACGTCTGCTGCCGCTGCAAGCTCTGTGTCATCCATTTCTGGTGCCATTAATGCCTTATTATCATCGATGCTTGGGTAAGCAGATAAGTCTTTACCTTGCGCTTGCCACTCAGCATATACTTGCTCACGGAATTTAAGTGTCCAGTTGAACGACGGTGAGTTGTTGTATACCAGCTTAGCATTTGGTACTTGCTCTTTAACGCGGTTAACAAGCTCAGCGATTTGTTTAACGTTAGGCTTTTCTGTTTCAATCCACAGTAAGTCTGCGCCTGATTGTAAGCTAGTTACACAGTCTAGAACTACGCGGTCTTTCTCTGTGCCTTCACGGAACTGGTATAAACCATTATCTAAACGTGTTGGTTTGCAAAGTTGACCATTAAGTTTCATTGCTGTGTCGCCTTCATTTAAGTCATCCACACTGTTTACTGGTGTTGTTTCAAGGAACGACGTGTATTGGCTAGCAAGGTCGCCAGGTGTTTTAGATACAGGCACTTTTTGAGTAAGGCTTGCACCTAGTGAGTCTGTACGAGCAACGATGATACCGTTATCAATACCAAGCTCTAAGAATGCGTAACGAACTGCGTTAATTTTTGCTAAGAAATCTTCATGCGGTACTGTTACTTTACCTGCTTGGTGACCACATTGTTTTGCGTCAGATACTTGGTTCTCGATTTGGATAGCACATGCACCTGCTTCAATCATCTTTTTAGCCAGTAGGTAAGTTGCTTCTTCGTTACCGAAACCCGCATCGATATCAGCAATAATTGGCACAACATGGCTTTCGAAGTTATCGATTTTATTTAGCACAGCTTGAACGTCACCGCCGTTTGCTTTCGCTTCGTCTAGGTCTTTATAAAGGTGGTCAAGTTCACGTGCATCAGCTTGCTTTAAGAAGGTGTAGATTTCTTCGATTAGCGCTGGAACAGATGTTTTTTCATGCATACTTTGGTCAGGTAATGGACCGAACTCAGAGCGAAGTGCCGCAACCATCCAGCCACTTAGGTAAACGTAGCTGCGTTTAGTTGTTTTGTTATGACGTTTAATTGCCATCATCATTTGTTGTGCAGTGAAACCATGCCAACAACCTAATGATTGTGTGTATTGGCTGTGGTCAGCATCGTATGCAGCCATGTCTGCACGCATAATGTCTGCAGTGTATTGTGCGATGTCTAGACCCGTACGAAAACGGTTTTGTAAGCGCATACGGCTTGCGTATTCTGGGTTGATTGACTGCCACGTTTTGCCTTGTGTTTGACATAAAGTAGCTAGGTTATCTGTTTCGCGTTGATATGTTGTCATAATAAAATCCTTCGAACGGGTTATCTATTTTTGTTAGTGAGAGTGGCTACTTGGCGTTTGCTTCGTAGCGCTTAATTCAACATTAGGCGGATTTTAAGGATTTAGTAAATTTATAGTTGTTATTGCCACTATATATCTAGTGAATGACAAATAGCCTGCTTATTAGCCTTTTTTACGATATGGTTTAGCCATGAATGATCAATTTAAGCTCGTTTAAAGGACATTATTATGACCACTCTCTCACTTAACGGTTTAAGCGTTGATCAACAACTAGCACAGTTTGTTGAGCAGCAACTTTTACCAGGAACAGGCATTAGCACAGACACCTTTTGGCAAGGTTTTGCTGAAATCGTCAATGAATTAACGCCAATCAATCGTGCGCTTTTAGAAAAACGCGAACAACTGCAAGCTAAGATTGATGACTATCACAAGCAGCAACCGGTATGGGATGCAGCTAACTATCAAGCATTCCTTGAGGACATTGGCTACCTAGTTCCCGAGCCAGCTAGCTTCAGCATAGAAACAGAACAGGTCGAGCCTGAAATCGCTAGCACTGCGGGGCCGCAGCTTGTTGTGCCTGTGAGCAACGCACGCTTTGCCTTAAACGCAGCGAATGCCCGCTGGGGCTCTTTGTATGATGCGCTGTATGGCACCGATGTATTAAGTGAAGATGACGGCGCAGAGAAAGGCTCTACATACAACCCTGTACGTGGCTTTAAAGTAATGGCTTATGCCCGCCAGTTCCTTGATAAAGCATTACCTTTAGCAAATGGCTCGCATATCGAAAGTACTAGCTATTCAGTGGTTAACAATGAACTTTTAATAACATTACGTGACAGCAGCCAGGTTCGCCTAGCAAACCCTGATCAACTTATCGGTTACCAAGGTGAAGCGCAAAACCCAACCGCTATCTTACTGAAAAATAATGGCTTACATATTGAACTGCAAATCGACCATCATCACCCAATAGGTCAAGCTGATAAAGCAGGCCTTAAAGATGTGCTACTTGAAGCAGCCTTAACAACGATTATGGATTGTGAAGATTCAGTTGCCGCTGTCGATGCCGAAGACAAAGTAAACGTATATCAAAACTGGCTTGGTTTAATGCAAGGTAACCTAGTAGAAGCATTTAACAAAGGCGGTAAAACCATTGAGCGTCGTTTAGCACAAGACCGCCAATATCAAGGTGTGAATGGTGAAACACTTACGCTAAAAGGCCGTAGCATGATGTTTGTGCGTAACGTTGGCCACTTAATGACAACCCCTGCAATCCAAGATAGTGAAGGCAATGACGTGTTTGAAGGCATTATGGATGCCATTATCACCAGCACAGCAGCTCTTCATGACTTAAAAGGTACAAGTAGCCTAAAAAATTCAACGGCTAATAGCATTAATATTGTTAAACCAAAAATGCACGGTCCAGAAGAAGTGGCATTCACTAATACATTATTTACCCGCGTTGAGCAGCTATTAGGCTTGCCTGAAAACACAATTAAAATGGGTATTATGGATGAAGAACGCCGCACTTCAGCTAACTTAAAAGCCTGTATTTTCGAAGCGAAAAAACGTGTTGTGTTCATTAATACTGGCTTCTTAGACCGTACCGGTGACGAAATTCATACTTCGATGCAAGCTGGTGTTGTACTGCCAAAAGGCGCTATCAAACTTGAGCCTTGGATCAGCGCATATGAAGATCGCAATGTTGATATTGGGCTTGCTACAGGACTAAGTGGTAAAGCACAGATTGGTAAAGGTATGTGGCCAATGCCAGATAAGATGGCATTAATGATGGAACAAAAAAGTGGTCACCCGAAAAGTGGTGCAAATACCGCATGGGTGCCCTCTCCGACAGCTGCAACCCTACATGCAATGCATTATCACGATATAGATGTGTTTGCCTGTCAAAAATCGCTTATGGACCGCAAAGAAGCAAGCCTTACCAGCTTACTCACTCCACCGCTTATGAAAGATGCAAGCAGCTTAAGCAAAGAAGATATTCAAGCCGAACTTGATAACAATGCACAGGGTATTCTAGGTTATGTTGTACGTTGGATTGACCAAGGTATTGGCTGCTCTAAAGTACCAGACATCAATCATGTTGGTTTAATGGAAGATCGTGCCACACTGCGGATTTCAAGCCAACACATGGCTAATTGGTTGTATCATGGCGTTTGCTCTGAAGAGCAAATTAGAAAAACTATGGCGCGTATGGCAAAAGTTGTTGATGGTCAAAATGAAGGTGATCCAGCCTACAAGAATATGGCAGATTCTGCCGAAACGTTAGCACAAAGTGTGGCTTATCAAGCAGCGCTAGCCCTTGTACTAGAGGGAGTTAAACAACCTAGTGGCTATACTGAACCATTATTACATGCGTTCCGTATAAAGTATAAGTCGTTAAATTAGCCACTACACAACTCCCCTTCGAGTTTCATGTGTCGTTCCTAGCAGCCTAAGGGCTGCTTTTTTTTGACTAATATCAATTGATACCAATCCGCAATAATACTTAATTATTTTGAGGGATTAAACCTGTCGCTACCTGCGTTAAAAATTTCTGATTTAGAACAACTAAATAACGAAATTTTTGCCTTGTTATCAACAAGGTTTTATTGCCTCAAAATAGACCATTAAATTAAGCGTATTGGTATAAACTCATAACGACAGTGAATACTCATCATTCACGGCATAATAAAAATCTATTAAAAAAGGGGGATTTGTTACCAAATCCCCCTTTTTTACATGCTAATTTCTTAAAAATTAGTTTTTGACAATCGCATTGTGATAAACGTTTTGAACGTCATCACAGTCATCAAGCATAGAAATAAACTTTTCAAAGTTTGCGATATCATCTGGATCAGTGATGTCAGTATGAACTTGTGGAACAAACGTAATCTCGTCTACTTCAAAGTTAATACCTTCAAATGCTTCTTCCAGTGCTGTTTTTGCTTTGTAGTACTCTGTATGAGGAGCGAATACTGATACTTTGCCGTCTTCTACTTCTACATCTGTTACGTCTACATCCGCCATCATCAGCGCTTCTAGCACGACTTCGTCGTCATCACCTTCAAAGCCTAAAACAGCTAAGTGATCGAACATATGGGCTACACAACCAGGTGTGCCAATTTTTGAATCTGTTTTTGTGAACGGTAAACGTACATCTTTGATAGTACGGTTAGGGTTATCAGTTAAACAGTCAACAATAACCATACAATTACCAGGACCGTAACCTTCATAACGTGCTGGTGAATAGTCTTCCCCTGCCCCACCGGCTGCTTTTTTGATCGCGTTATCGATTACATGTGCTGGAACTTGGTCTTTCTTGGCACGCTCAATAATACGCTTTAGCGCTTGGTTAACTTCTGGATCTGGTTCGCCATTTTTAGCAACTACGTAGATTTCTTTTCCGTATTTAGAATTTACTTTTGTTTTTGCATTGGCTGTTTTAGCCATGGCGTTTTTGCGGACTTCAAATGCTCTGCCCATCTTATGCCTCTATGAATACATTTGATAATTGCCGATATTTTAGCAACTCATGACCGCTTGGGCTAGTACTAGGACATTTTGAAAAATAAAAAACTAACAATTAATCTCGGGAAAAATAAAAAACAAGGCTATTTAACATAACACCTTATTTTCTTGGAATGAGTCAACCAAAATAGGTAGTTCTGAAAAGTGATGCATTACATAATCAGCTTGATTTGCGTATTCGGGAATTTCGTCTGGTGCATATAAACAAGCTCGCATATTAGCATTATGGGCTGCTTGTATATCAAATAAATAATCACCAACATAGAGTAACTCTGACTGGTCAAGTTCCCATAATGTAGCAATGGCATTTAAAGCACTTGGGTCAGGCTTAGCTGGCGCATCAGAGCGAGTTAACACTGTTTCTATAGGTAAGGGGTTATTCTTTAATTTAATGGCAGCAGCCCGATCGTAATTACGGGTAACAATAGCCATTGGGATATTATTTTCTTTTAGCCTGGTAATAGCTTCAGCAACACCAGGCAATAAATGAGCGTGCTGAGCATCAATAAGTTCATGTTGATGGACAATATTCATTGCTTCTTCACGCATGTAAGGCGAAGGTAATGATGCAATATAAGCGAGTAAGTCATTCTCGATAGGACAACCTACCTGTGCTTTAATTAACGAAAAATCTAACTCCGATGAAACCAAAGTACCATCTAAATCAAAAATTACGCCACGGATTTTATTGTCATGGATAGTCATATAAATCCCTGTATATGAGAATTGGGAAAATTTTGAAGCCCACTAATAAGATAGTTTACGAAAGAAGTTAATTAAAGGATCAAAGGATTAAAAAAGTAACTTTTTTAATCCTTTAGGATTGCTATTACTCTGGATTTACCGATTCAAACCTTGCTTCAAGCCAGGTATCATCTTGGCTAAAGGTCAGTGTTTTTACCTTACCTTTACCTTCAATATTAACCATATTCACTTGTGCCGGCCAAAGATCGCGAAGTGCACCGTTGCTCATGCGTATGCCATGAATCCCTTCTGGTATCGTGACTTCTTGATAAACCCAAAAGAATTTACCATCAACTTGCGCACCTACATCTTTTAGCTCAAGTGGCTTGCCATCTAAAGTTTGCAGAGCAATATGTGACTCAACGTAGTCAGCAAAACGCTTCTGATCTTCTTTATTAGATAGGATATCAGCATTGCCATCAAATAAATGTTCAACGGCGTGCTCTGTATCGTGTAAATAAAAACGATGCATCAGCTCTATGTTGTTAGTGCGTTTATTAAATAGCACAGTTGTCACAGACGCTTTTAACTGGTGCGCCATGCTTGGCGCACTCAGTATTAAAGCAAAAATAATGGCCGCGAAGCGCATTATTGTTGCTCCTGGGCATCTTTTTCGTCGTCCTTTTTCAGCTCAGTTTTAATATCTTGCATGATATCGCGGCTAACTTTCGCTTTACTCTTTTCACGTTTGTACACTTCAATGCGTGATGGAATAATACGACGCGGGTAGTTATTGTTTTCTACATCAACGTCCGCTGTTTCCCAGCGCGGATCGACTGTAACAGACACTAGGTTTTTACCTTTATCGGTTACAATTAGCTTTTGTACATGCTTGTGGTTACGACGCCAGATTTCAGCCGGAATGTACTTTTCTTCTTTCGTACCATCTTCATAAGTAAGCTCTAATAAGATAGGCATTACTAAGCCACCTAAGTTTGAGAACTCAAGTACGTAGTAGTTTTTATCTTCTTTGATTGCACGCTCAAACGTTTTACGTTCCCAAGGCTCTAAACCTTTAAGGAATTTGTTATAAGCGTTACGCTCTTTGTTAGTTACTGTGAAGCGGTCGTTTTCGTCGTAGAAGTCAGTCACATCAGGATTTTCTTCAACCCATAGTTTTTTACCTTCTTCTTTATTACGTTTTACGAATAACGGCATTGGCTTGTCTGCTTCGATATCACGTAAACGATTAAAGTCGATATCAGGGTTTTTCGTATCTAAACGCAGTTGGTAAACCTTGTCTAGCGAGATATCAACGTGATCTGTGGTGTAGAACCAACCACGCCAGAACCAATCTAAGTCAACACCTGACGCTTCTTCCATTGTACGGAAGAAATCAGCAGGAGTAGGGCGCTTGTACTTCCAACGCTGTGCATATTCTTTAAATGCAAAGTCAAATAGCTCTCGACCAAGGATCACTTCACGTAAAATGTTAAGTGCGGCAGCAGGCTTAGTGTAGGCATTAGGACCTAAACGTAATACGCTGTCAGACTGGGTCATAACTGGTACTTGGTTTTCAGACTTCATGTATGCAACAACATCGCGAGGCTCAACACCCCAAGGAATTGTGTGGTCCCACTCACGACCAGCAACACCATCTAAGAAACTGTTAAGGCCTTCATCCATCCACGTCCATTGACGTTCATCAGAGTTAACCACCATAGGGAAGTAAATGTGACCTACTTCGTGGATAACAACGCCGATTAAGAAACGTTTTTCTGCTTGTGAGTAAGTACGTGTGCCGTCGTCTTGTAAATCAGTTCGCGGACCATTGAAGGTGATCATAGGATACTCCATACCACCTACAGGGCCATTGACTGACTGAGCCACTGGATAAGGGTAGTCAAACGAGAAGCGCGAATACACTTCCATTGTATGAACTACAGCTTCAGTAGAGTACTTCTTCCAAAGGTCGCCACCTTCTTTCGGGTAGAAAGACATCGCCATAACTAATGGCTGATCTTTACCACCTTGATGATAGCCTTTGGCATCCCACATAAATTTACGCGAAGACGCCCACGCAAAGTCACGTACGTTCTCAGCTTTAAAATGCCATGTTTTAGTTTTATCGGTGCCTTCTTTCTCGTTTTCTAACGCTTCTTCTTCAGTCACGATGAAAACAGGGCGCTTAGCATCTTCAGCTTGCTCAAGGCGCTTACGCTGCGTGCTAGTTAGAACACGGCTTGGGTTATCAAGTTTACCAGTTGCAGATACAATGTGATCAGCAGGAACGGTTAACTCAACGTCATAGTTACCAAATTCAAGAGTAAACTCACCACTACCTAAGAAGGCTTTATTCGTCCATGCTTCATAATCAGTGTAAGCAGCAAGACGAGGGAACCATTGCGCTAATAAAAAGATATCATTGCCATCTTCTTCAAAATGTTCATAACCCGAACGTGCACCAACGGCATCTTCTTCAACAATGTTAAAGGCGAAGTCCATGCTGAACTCAACGTCTTTACCCGGTTTAAGCGGTTCGTTTAAGTCGATACGCATTAATGTATCTACTACAGTAACTTTAAGCTCTTTTCCGTCTTCGTCTTTAACATTGGCGATTTGATAACCCAGCTCGTTGTCGGCCATAAATTGCTGACGACGTAGCTGTCCTAAACTCAATTTAGTTGATTTTGGCTGAGGGTCACCTTGCAATGTTTTACCATTAAAAGTTGATGTCATTTCAGCAATTGAGTCAGATTTAAAGATATTTTGGTCTAGTTGTAACCAAAGATACTTTAAAGTGTGCGGCGAGTTATTTTTATACTCGATAGTTTGGCTTGCTGTTAAGCGGCGTTTCTTTTCATCAAGCTTTGCATCAATTTCGTAGTTTACTTGCTGTTGCCAGTAATGCTCAGCAGGTTCACCTGCTGCACTACGGTAAACGTTTGGAGTTGGAAGTGCTTCATCTAGCTGACGGAACTTGTCAACGAATGAGCCTTTAGTTTGCTCAACAGATGACGCCATGACAGCTGAAGATACTGCTAAAGGCAATACCAAAGCACTCAACTTGAGAACTGCTTTTTTCATTGTTAATCCTGTAATTAATTTGCAAGCATACCATCGCAAACTGCTAACAAAGTTGCAATAAAATAACGATAAAGCGCGGTATTTTTCGGGTAGTATTCGATGTTTTACTGAGGTCCTATTTTTCACAAAAAAAATAGCTTCGATTAACTTCCTGTAAACCCCCTTTACAAAACACTGGTTAATTTTAGTTCAGCACTAATTCATCCCAAAGTATTACAGTTAATAAGTAAATACTCTGCTTAAATTCTAGTTAATGATGAAAGGGTGATTAGATGAAGTTTTATATTGTAAAAAAAGACTCTCGTTTAGCAGCCATTCCTGCTCAAGAATCGATTCTAAACGAGTACAAAGAACGCGGATTTGAATTTGTTGAAGTCATTGCTGCATGCGATGAGTCAGATGCATTGTCTCGAACCACTCCAAGTGTAACTGGGTCTAAAAAATGGTTAATTTACCCTACTGCACTAGTAATTTTATCCTTAATTGCCATTATTTTTGCAATAAATTAAATTTTGCGACATTTGCTATTGAAATTCACTGCCATTTGTATTTAAAATCGCCCACTTTTTTGATTTTGGGGTCTGTTGTGCGTTTGTTCAAACCCCAAATGTTTTGGTAATCAGCATAGAATTCGGTGAGCTTATGGATTTCTATATCCTAAAAAAACAACAAGAACTAATTGCAATTCCAGCGGACGAACAAAATTGTAAACAGTACCTAGATTCAGGGTATTTTTATATCGACAAAGTAGCGGCATGTAATGAAACAAATGCCCTTAAAATATTGCAAGCTAAGCAAACAAAAGCACTTAAAGTACCTTTGATAATGGCATTATTAGCTCTGCCTATGGTGATTTTTGCTTGGTATAGCTTAAGTTAACAAACCAGGCTGGGCATCTTGCCTCAGCTTAGGTATATTGGCGCTCTTACTAAATAATAAGAGCGTTTAATGAAAGTCCTTCATACATCTGATTGGCATTTAGGCCAACAATTCTACGAGCACTCCCGATTCGATGAACATCAAGCATTTTTTGCTTGGTTAACCGATACGCTTGTGTCAGAACAGATCGACTTACTACTGGTTGCGGGTGACATTTATCATACGGCAACGCCACCTGCCAGCGCAGAAAACCAACTCTACCAATTTATTAAAACCACTAAGCAGCATTGCCCAGACTTACACATAGTGATTATTGCTGGTAACCATGATTCAGCAAATCGAATTATGGCGGCAAAGCCCTTATTAGCTCAGTTTGATACCCATGTTGTTGGCCGCTTTGATAGCAACGCTCCTCATGAAGTAGTACTGCCAATCAGCACAAAAAACGGCGATGCGAATGTTGTTGCCATGCCATTTTTACGTAGCAGTGATTTAAGCAGCTATAACCGCCAACAAGAGCAACCATTAAGTTATAACCAAGCAGTTGCCCTTGCCTACAAAGATGCATTACAAGCAACAAGCGAATTACCAAACGCGCCATTAATTGCCATGGGTCATTTACATGCAAAAGGCGGAGACATCTCATCTGACTCTGAACGTAACTTAGTCATTGGTGGTGAAGATGCGATATCGGCAAGCATATTTACTGAACAACCTGATTATGTCGCGCTAGGGCACCTTCATAAAGCTCAAACCGTCGCGAAGAAAGAGACTATTCGCTACAGTGGCACGCCATTGCCAATGTCATTTTCTGAAAGGCGTTATCAACATCAAGTTGTAATTGTTGAGCTTAGTGACTCAGGAACTTCTGTAAACCCCCTTTACATTCCTAGCTTTTGTAAAGTCATGTTGCTACCAGAAAAAGACTGTGTGCCACTGAACGAATTATGTGAGCTTATAAAACAGCTCGATTTAACGGATGAAGATTTAGCGCCGTATCTTAGGGTTAAATTGGGCGCCCATGACACTGACACCACTTTTAGAGAACAAATAGAACAAGCCCTTGAAGGTAAGCAGGTTAAGTTTTGTGGCATTGAAAGGGTGCGACATCAAAGCAGCCAGCAAGACGATGAACAAACCTTATTTGAAGATGTCTCGCAAATTGAAGCGCTGAACCCACATTCACTTTTAGAGCAAGCATTTGCAAATAATAAAGATATGGCAGGGCAGGCTGTGCCAAAAGAACTAGAAAGCTTATTAAGCCAAGTGATCGATGAATTGAATGCGGAGGATCTACTATGAAAATTTTAGCGATTCGTGTTCATCAACTCGCCTCTATCTTAGACGCCGAAGTCGACTTTAGCACTTCGCCTTTAAAAGAGGCGGGGTTGTTTGCCATCACAGGTGATACAGGCGCGGGGAAAAGTACTTTGCTTGATGCTATTTGCTTAGCGCTTTATAACAAAACAGCAAGATTACGCGGCGATACAGGCAATAAAATTGACTTTAACGGCGACAATATCAAACTCAATGACTCGCGAAATTTATTACGCCGTGGGGCAGGGCAGGGCTTTGCCGAAGTCGACTTTATAGGCCAAGATAAACAGCAGTATCGAGCAAGATTAAGCTTTAGCCGAGCGCGTAATAAAGCTGATGGCAAGTTACAGCCCGCACAACATAGCTTGCACTCATTACCTGATGAAATCCTGATCGCTGACAGAAGCGCGGCAGGTAAAGAGATCGAGCGTATTATTGGTTTGAGCTTTGAGCAGTTCTCTCGAGCAGTGCTGCTTGCGCAACATGAATTTGCAGCGTTTTTAAAAGCAACCGGTGATGAGCGTGCGCAATTACTTGAATGTTTAACAGGCACAGATAAATTCAGCCGTATTGGTCAGCGTATTTTTGAGCGCCACCGTGAGCAGCAGCAATCGTTAGAGCAGTTAAAGTTAAGTTTAAGTAATTATCAGGTTTTAAGCCCTGAAGAGGTCGAAACTAAACAAGCTGAGCAAACGGCGCTTGAGGCAAAACTTGCTGAGTCACAAAAACAAATAAAGCAATTCGAACAGTACCAAACCTGGTATAAGCAAGCATCTCAGCAGCAACAACAGCTAAACCAAGCTGAGCAAGCAAAACAAGAGTTACAACAGCAATTAGAAGCCCTTGCTGAAAAAGCCACTGAAGCGAAACAAGCTCAGCAATGCCTTGAAATAAAAGATAACCGCGAACGCGCCGCTACAATTACAGCCCAACAAGGTCAGCTAACCCAAAATCGTGAGCAGCTATTAAACGTTGACCATAAAGCACTGATCAAAGATGCTGAGCAAACGCTTGAAAAGCAAACCGCGCAACTAAACCAAGCAAAGCAAGCACAAAAAGACGCGCAACCTCTTATTAGTCAGGCCCGAGAGTTAGATAAGCAACTTGCCGTATTAAACCAGCAAGCAGCGACGCAAAAAGTACAAGCGGATAAAGCAAAGCACCATCATAAAGAGCTGACTAATACACTAAATAGTCATAAAGCAGAGCAGCAAAAACAGCTTGAGCAACAAGCACACATTAATAGCTACTTAGAAACACACGCACAGTGGCAGCCTTTAGCAAAAGACTGGTCATTCTTTAAAAGTGAGCTAAGCCGCTTTAGTCAGCAACAGCACACAATTAGCCAATCACAGCAAAACGTAAAAGCTCTTCAACCTAAAATTGATGAGCAGCAAGCAGCCGCGCAGCAGTGCAAAACCCAGTTTCAAACCCTTGAGCAAGAAATTAAGCGCTTAAATGAACAAGATGCCGCCTTTAAATCGAGTTTAAATACCCAATCAATGGCGGATATTGATGCGGGGCTTGAGGCGATTAAGCACCTGATTGAAAAGCGCCAAGTGTGGCAAACTAATCAGCAGCAGTTAAAAAACTGGCAAACCCAGCTAAACACATTAAGCCAAACTGAGCAGCAACTACAAACGGCATTAAAAGATGCTCAGCAAGGGGCAGAGCAAGCACAGCAACAGGTTTCGCTTTGTGAGAAAAATTTACAGCAAGTGCAGTTAAGAGCCAGTGAGGGAGTCAGCCAGTTACGTGCCACTTTAAAAGCAGGGGAGCCTTGCGCGGTATGTGGCTCAAAAGAACACCCCTTTATGCATGAAGAAATGGTTAGCGAGCAATTTAGCCAGCTTATTAACGACTTTACCAGGGAGCTAACTAACGCCAAACAGCATTTAAAAGCTCAGCAAGCATTACAGCAAACTAAAAGTAATGAGCTGGCGGCATGTAGCCAACAGATAAGCTCGTTAAGCGGGCAAATCTCAGAACTGAGCGCTCAACAACAGAGCCTCAAAGAAACCATGGCAGCTAGCCGTACTGAGCTAAATGATTTAACCGAAGATCAGTTAAGTGAGCGTCAGCAACAGCTCAGCCTGCAAAAACAGCAATACTACAAAACCCTCGAGCAGCAACAGCAGCTGCAAAACACACTTACGGCTAAGCAAACTGAATATAATCAGCAAGGGCAAGCGCTACATAGCAAAGAGCAGCAATTAAACGAATTGCAACAACAGCTAAATAATCTGCAAACACGTTTAAATGAGCTCAATGATGAGCATCAGCAGCTCTATACGACACTAAATCAACAGTTCACCAGTGCACCTTGGTGGCACGCATTAAATGAACAAAGTATTTCTCTAGAGAACATCGCTGAACATGTTAAGGCCTATCAAGCTTCGCTACAAACTGCAGATGAGCTTAAAGCTAGCTTAAAAACGATTGAGCAGCACCTTGCTCATTTAACGCCGCAGCTTAACGAAGCAAATGCCTCTTTAACTCATTGCAACGAGCAACTAAGCCAAACTCAAAACGAACTAACGCAGATACAATCAAAGCGCGAGGGCTTATTGAGTAACGCTGCAATTTCGGTAGATGAGTTTATTGCAGAGCTAGAAAAGGCGATAGATTCAGCGCAGCAAGCACTACAACTTGCCCAGACAACCCATAGTCATGCGGTAAAGGCGCGTGACGAACAAGCCATTCAAATCGCCAATATTGACGAGCGTGAGAAAGAACTAAACGCTGAACAAGCAGCGCTTAATGAGCGCTTTTGCGTTTGGTTTAACGATTTTAAAGCGCAGCATCCAAACTTGGATGAGCAAGCAATTAGTCAGCTATTAACGATAAGCCCTACTGAAATCAAGCAAACTCTGGCTGAATATCACTCCGCCGAAAGCGGCTTAAAAGACGCTGAAGCTCTTTTAAAACAACGACAACAGGCTCTGGCTCAACATCAAAAAGATAAGCCAGCTCTGGGAGAAGGTGAGCTGCAAATACAACTTAATCAGGCCACAGAGCAACAAGTGCAAACGAATAACGCATTATTGCAAGTTGCGACGGAGCTTAAAACCCATCAACAAAATAGCCAAGCGCTGGCTGATAAACAAAAGCTATTAGTGGAACAACAAAGAAGCTATGAGCACTGGTATCTACTCAATAAGGTGCTAGGAGATGCAAGCGGTAAAACCATGCGTAATCTAGCGCAAACACAAACCTTAAAAATACTTCTGCACTACGCGAATAGCCACTTACAGACACTAAACAAACGCTACAAATTAACAGCCATAGGACAAACACTCGATATCGCAATTATCGATAAAGACATGGCCGATGAGCAGCGCTCTGTAAATACGTTATCTGGCGGCGAGTCATTTTTAGTGTCGTTAGCACTGGCATTAGGTCTTGCATCGTTGTCGTCAAATAAAGTGCAAATAAACTCTTTGTTTATCGACGAAGGGTTTGGTACTTTGGATAGTGAAACGTTAAGCATCGCGATGGATGCTCTTGATTCTCTGCAAGCACAAGGTCGCAAAGTGGGCGTTATTTCTCACGTATCGGAAATGACCGAACGCGTTGCCACGCAAGTGCATGTGGCGAAAAAACCAGGTGGTTATTCGACCATCTCAGTTATTTAAAGGATTAGCATGCCAACTTTTAATCACGAAGAAGCAAGTCACTACGACGAACGTATTTTGCGCCTAGTTCCAGGTTATGAGCTATTACATCAAGCAACCGCCGCCCAACTGGCAACAACGCTGAGCGATGATGCGTGCATTTTAGTTGTTGGAGCCGGAACAGGTAAGGAAATCATCGAATTAGCAGCATTAAACCCTAGCTGGCAGTTTATTGCTCAAGATATTTCACAAGACATGCTCGATATTGCCGAGCAGCAGTTTGGTCAGCATAACATCAGCGACCGCGTGACTGTACACTGCGGTGATATCAACGACATCGACAGCCAATGTGACGCAGCATTGTGTTTATTGGTAATGCATTTTGTTGAGGATAACGGCGACAAAAAAGCGCTATTAAAAGCGGTTCACAGCAAACTTAAAAAATCGAGCAACTTATACATTGCCGATTTAATGCGCCCAGAATCTGCTTTTGAACGTGAATCACAGCTACAGCTTTGTACACAGTTAGGTTTAACCGAAGCCGGCGTAGAGCACACGCGCCACAATCTAGAGCACGAGTTTTATCCATTAGACCGAATTCGTTTTTCAGAGTTAATGAATGAAACCCGATTCAGCACCCCAAAACAGTATTTTAAAGTGCTGGGTTTTACAGGGTATGTGGTTGGGAGTTAGCTACTTTACGGAGCTGACGGCTGATAGCTGACAGCTCTTTTAAATTCCGAGCCTAATACCCCGCGGCCTGTCCGTCTTTACGGGTTTCGGATGCGCCGTAATAAACGCCGGTTTTAGGGTCTTTCAATATAGCTTGATAACCACCGTATGGGCCAACGGCGTCTTGTAAGGTGTGGCCTTTTTTCATTAACTCGCGGCGGGTTTCCATCGAAAAGCCTGACTCTAAACTAACAAAACCACCGTCTTCCATAATCTCACCGGTTGGTTGCGATGAACCTGTGTGCAGAATACGCGGTGCATCACCGGCTTCTTGGAGGTTCATGCCAAAATCAATCATGTTGATAAGTATTTGAGCATGCATTTGTGGCTGTGTTGCACCGCCCATCACGCCATAACTCATATATGGCTTGCCATCTTTGGTGACAAACGCAGGAATGATTGTATGAAATGGTCGTTTGCCTGGCTCATATTGGTTCATGTGGCCTTTTTTAAGCGCGAACATTTCACCACGGTTTTGCAATACAAAGCCTAATTTGGCAGGTGTCATACCTGAACCCATGCCACGGTAATTACTTTGAATAAGTGAAACCATGTTGCCGTCTTTATCGGCGGTCGTCATATAAATGGTATCGCCTTCTACTGGGCCTGCATGGTCGCGTTTTGCGGCTTTGTTAGGGTCTATCAGTTTACGTCTTTGGTCAGCATATTGCTGCGAAATAAGTGTTTGTACGGGAATGGTGTTAAACGCTGGATCGGCGTAGTACTTTGCACGATCAGCAAACGCGAGCTTTTTCGCTTCAACAAAGGTGTGTACGTATTCTGGGCTATCAAAACCCATTGCTTTGATATCGTAACCTTCAAGAATATTCAAAATTTGCTGTGCAGCAATACCTTGACCATTTGGTGGCAATTCCCAAAGCGTATACCCCCTATAATCGGCGCTCACAGGCTTAACCCATTCACTATGGTGCGCAGCTAAATCTTCATAGGATAAGTAGCCGCCGTTTTCTTTCATGTAGCGACCAATTTCTTTAGCTATATCGCCTTTGTAAAAGGCATCGCGGCCGCCTTTGGCAATTTTGCGATAGGTATTTGCAAGGGCAGGGTTCTTAAATATATCGCCTTTTTCAGGCATTGCTCCATCAGGCATGTAAACATCTTTAAAACCCGGGTATTTACCACGCGCAGCTACACTTTTTTGCATGTAATAGGCAATCAGTTCCGACACAGGGAAGCCATTTTCGGCATAGTCGATAGCAGGTTGTAATAGCGTTTTCATTGGCGTTTTGCCGAACTTTTTGTGCAATTCAAACCAACCATCAACAGCACCAGGTACCGACACTGGCAAGGGCCCATAAGCAGGAATATAGTCCCCCTGTGCTTTTAAAGTATCAAAAGACAAGCCTTGTGGTGAACGACCAGAGGCATTTAAACCGTAAAGTTGCTTAGTTTTGTTATCCCAAACAATGGCAAACAAGTCGCCACCAATTCCACATCCTGTTGGCTCAACAAGGCCAAGCACTGCGTTTGCTGCAATCGCCGCATCAATGGCATTTCCACCTTCTTTTAATACTTGTAAGCCCACTTGCGTAGCTAACGGCTGTGATGTTGCAACCATACCTGATTGTGCGATGACTTCAGAACGACTTGCAAAGTTATGTCCTGTGATGCGATCGTAAGCTTGAGTAGCGCCTGTTGTACCTAAGCATATAGCGAGCACTAAGCTTTTAATGAGTGGAGTTGGTTTCATAGTTTTTGCCCTTTTTATTGTATTAATCACTATAAAAAGCAATTAAAAATGAGGCAATGGCTTTGCGTTCGAGTGCGAAAAATCGCGATTGACTTCAAAAATAAGAGAAGTTGCGGATATTTTACCTAAAAACAATCCAAATTAGTAAATAGCAGAGCCATTTAAGCACGGCTGCGCAACTGTCGATACTTCGCCGTGAGAATGCATCTCCTCTGCTACAAACTCATCAACAATTCGGTCTATTTGATCTTCTTGCTTCATGGTATCAAGCGCTTTTTGCAGTGCAGTGATCACCTCTAGCGACGTATTTTTGTTAAGCGCTAAGTAATTACCCACTAAAGCAGGGTGCTTAAGCTCAAATACCGGTGTTACTTGTTCTGGATTCATACCCACATTCATCAATTGTGATGAAAGAGTAAGAGACGAGCCAATCAGCAAGTCATGCTTACCTTGCTTAAACATTTTTAGCTCTTCAAACTTTTTTGAGTAAGTTAAAAATTGCTGGCCTTCAGTTAGGTTAAAATCAGCTAGAACGGTTTGATATACATCACCACGAGATACGCCAATGGTGTAGTTTTGCAACGACTGAGTACTCGTTACTTTAATGTCGTTGCGGTTATTTAAACGGTATAAACAAGAATGCCCAGATACCAAAGGGCCAACCCAATAAAATTGAGTTTCTCGCTTTGCGGTACGCGAAGTAGAGTAAATTCCTGCATTCGGTTGGGCGAGCGTTTGTGACATTGCGCGCTTCCAAGGCAATACACTAAACGTACAGCTCAACTTGGCTCTTTCGCACAAAGATTCCATGATTTTGGTGTTAATACCTGTGATTTGATTGTGCTGCACAAAGTTATAGGGTGGAAACACTTCGGTGTATAAAGTCAATTGTTCAGCACTTGCCACTGCTGTGCTTACTGTGAATAAACTCACTATTGTTAAATGCTTAAACATCGCTCTTAACTCCAGTTTTTGCTGGTTATTCTGGTTTAACAATTCGACTTAACTGCTTTTGCAGCGTATTTAAACAAAATGGTTTGATAATAAAGCCGTTTACTCTTGCTGTAATCATCTCGTTGACCGTTTGCTTACTATCTTCGCACGTCACCATAAGTACGGGTAAATCTCTAAGTACAGAGGATTCACGAATATGATTAAGCAAGCATTTACCATCCATTTTCGGCATGTGTAAATCAGTTATTATCAGGTCAAAGCTTTGCTTTTCTAGTAAATCTAACGCTTGCGCGCCATCAGTCGCCTCTGTTATATCCTTATAGTTTAACCTACGCAACATGTTTATAAGCACATGGCGCATCAAGGGCATGTCATCGACGACCAGTATTTTCATCTGAAGTACTATTAATTTTTGCGGTATTCTAAGCTTAGTTTGCTAACTCAATAACGCAATAAACTAGAAACTAAGAGAAAATATCTGCGACTAACTGACTAAGACGTGCGATTTTAATATTGCTTAACTGACGGTAATCAAAATAAGGGCAGACAATCACTTTATCTGATTTACTAATAGCAAACTCATCATCAAGCCAAGTTAGCTGACTACTGAGAAGCCCATCATTGATAAGCTTTTTGGCATAGGTTCGCCCAGCAACAATATGTAATTGCTTTGGTTTGTCTAATAACGGCGGGCTAAACAGTAATGCCGTTTGACTATGTGCTTGTAGCAGTTGTTCATCGCGAAAAGTCTGCCAGTCAGGTGCGCATTTAGCAAAATCATAATATTCACTTGGTAGTGCAAACAGCACTTTGCCATACACGTTAAAAACTTTACGCCAACCATTTCCGCATGCTTGGTTTATTTCGTTAATTTGGCCGGTTTGCATTACATGTAAATGGTCAAGCTGTTGCCAAGCAGGCATTGGCGGGCGTTTTTCTATATAAACAGCGACTTTAAACGCCTCATCACCAAAACCGATTAGCGCTCTGCTATTAGCGACACTCATGACTTTTTAGCTAGAATTCGGTCTAGGTTATTAGCAAAGTTCTGGCGATCAGCTTGGCTTAACGGCGGTGGGCCGCCGGCCATTTCAACGCCACTAGAGCGCATTGTATCCATAAAGTCACGAACGTTTAAACGTGAGCGAATATTTTCAGTTGTATATAACTCACCGCGAGGGTTGAGCGCTTGGGCACCTTTTTCGATAACTTCTGCAGCCAAAGGGATATCACCGGTGATCACCAAATCACTCGGCTCAATGCGCTTAACGATTTCGTTGTCAGCAATATCAAAACCCGAAGATACCTGCAAACGGCTAATATACTTTGAAGGGGGCACTCGCATCGCATGGTTCGCCACTAATGTGGTGAAGGTTTGTGTGCGCTCTGCGGCACGAAATAATATTTCTTTAATAACGACGGGGCAGGCGTCTGCATCAACCCAAATCTTCATACTGTTCTCACTTTAATTTTTGACTTTAATAGTTTACCGTAATTGAACTAAATTAGTGCCATTAACGTATTAATTTGTTTGATTTTTAAAAGGGAGTAAAAGCGTGCAAACATCATTAAAGCTAATCGGAATTTTATGTATCACAGCTATTTTATCTGCGTGTACAGGAGTGCCAGACGATATCAAACCCGTCGATAACTTTGAGTTAAACAAATACACAGGAACTTGGTACGAAATTGCACGTTTAGATCATTCATTTGAACGCGGCCTAGAGGGTATTACTGCCGAATACTCGATTAACCCAGATGGCAGTGTGAAAGTTATCAATAAGGGATACAGCGCTGAAGATCAAGAATGGCAGCAAGCTGAAGGTAAAGCGAAATTTGTCAAGCAACAAGACATAGGCCACTTAGAAGTATCATTCTTTGGGCCATTTTATAGCTCTTATGTAGTGTTCGAATTAGATAAGCAAGATTATCAATACGCTTATATCACTGGCTATAACAAAGAGTATTTATGGTTTTTGTCACGCACCCCTAACGTTACAGAACAGCAAATGCAGGACTTTATAAACACAGCAAAAAAATATGGTTTTAAAACAGACGAGCTTATTTATGTTGACCATAAGAGCTTGTAAAGGGGCTTTACAACTGTCTTTAAACTATCACGAATGTGCAACACAACTGTAATGGAGGATGAGCATAATACTCACCATTAAATTGTAGCAACATGTGATCCCCAATTTAATCCCCTGCTTGGGTAGGCATTGCCTACCCATTTTTTTATATCAATTCCTGAATTAGGTATTGTTTCGAATTGGTATCAGATCAGTTTTTTACTAACTAAACTAGAAAATCATCACTGAAAAGCCACTTAACAGCAAGACAGACATAGTTAATAAACTGACATGCTTAACCCAAGAAACAGTAAAACTGAATAAAATCATTAATATAAGTACACTTAATGCCATATAGCGCAAAACAGCAATGCGCCATATCCAGCATCTGACAGCACACAAAGTACTAAACTTAGTAAAATAGTGATCCAGCCACTTAATAAAAAGCTATTTCTTTGTTTTTCAGTCAATTTCTTTTTAAACACATCACGAAAATGATTAAATTTTGCAAGTGCAAAACAATTAAATCCTAAAAAGCAGAGACTAAATTGTAGTAATTCCATCATCCTTGTTGCTCCTTTAAAATCCTGTTTTTATTTGATCTACCTTTATTTGTAGTGGTTTTATGGCTTGGTATTTTTTTGCTTTGTAGTAAAAACAGCCCCCCTGCACAAATAAACGCACTATCAATACCAAATAAAGCCCACTGTTTAGTTAGTAAATACGTGATCCAATTACCATCTGTTGTCAGCGCATTTACAATAGGCACTAATAAGCAAGCAGCAGCGTTTAACCATGCACTATAGCGCCAATGATGTTTTTCTCGGCCGATCACAGCAACAACTAGCGTCGCAAGCCAAGCTAAGAAAAACACGAGTATTTCTTTATCGGCACGACCAGCTAACTCTAAAGGTAATAGTCGATTAGCAATGAAGAACGCTGCGGTTGCAAGGGGTAAGCCCATCAATGTGGCTAAATTTAGTGTCTCAACGAGCTTAAGTCCAAAGCTTGGTTTTTGCTCTGCTTTGAGTCTCTCGCGTAAGCGCTTTGCCCACATGATGCAGCCTGTAGCTATCATGGCACAGCCTGCTACGCCACAGAAAAAATACAACCAACGCAGTAATGGCTCGGCTAAACGGCCGCTATGTAATGCTGTCATTGAGTCATAAAACTGCGCCGAAGCGCTCCAATCTTCACCTGAGCTCGCTTCGAGCTCACCTGTTACACCATTAAATAAATAGCGTGGTCCGTTATCTACAAGCTCTTTGCCGGTTGCCAAATAAACCACTATTTGTGAGGTCGCTGTATTCGCATTTCTCACAAACACGTGGCTAATGTCGGCATTCGGTGACTTAGTATAAATCTGATCTAATACCTCTTTGATTGCCACCATAGGGCGCTGCTCTTCACTGGGCTTAGCACGCTTGTTAATGGGCAATGCCTCATCAAACATTTGTCTTAAGCCATTTTCATATACGGTTTCAGCGGGGTAGGGGAACAGCATAAATATCAGAGTAATAATACCCGTATAGGTGATCATAATATGAAACGGCAACGCTATTACCGACGAAACATTATGTGCATCTAGCCAACTTCGGCTGCCTTTGTTAGCTCTAAAGCTAAACATATCTTTAAAAATGCGCTTATGGATCACAATGCCAGTGATCAATGCTACAAGCATAAATAATGAGGCTAAACAAACAATTATCCTTGCAGTAAAAACGTCTATGTAATGCAAATCAAAGTGTAAGCGATAGAAAAAATTCCCACCTTTAGTATCTCGAGGCGCTGGCAATTGCTCTAAATTATTAGGGTTCAAATAGGTATAATTGAAAGGCGCACGACGCTGCCCTGGCTGTTTAGGCTCAGCAAATCCATAGCTTAAAACTGGATTTCGAGATTCAGGTAAGTTTATTCGCCACGATAATGAGTTAGGTGCCTGCAACTGTAATTGCGCAAACACATATTTAATTTGATCGGCTTGAGACTGAATACGCTTAGGCTGATGCTGCACATGATGCGTTTCGGGCTTAGCCCAAATAGTAATTTCATCCTTAAAAAAGCTGATAGTACCAGCAAAAAATATCAAGAATAATAACCAACATACCAGTAAACCGACCCAGGTGTGCAGCCAAGTCATTGAGCGGAAAAAACTCTCTTTCATAACCACCCCTTAATCAATGAAAGGGCCAGTAATTGCCCACCAGTAGTTAGTAAAATTGTGATCCATACAGTCTTTAAAGACTTAACTGCAAACACCCAAATAAATACACAACAGTAAAAAAATACCGATAGAGTCGTAGTTAAAAGAACACTGTCGAGTTTATTAAGTGGTAATAACACAGCTAATAACGAAATAAGTACACTGGTAAAAGCGTAACCACCAATGATGGCTGCAACAAAACGCAAAAATACAGCGACACGATAAGATAGGCTCACAGAACCCTTTTTAGCTGTAATTTTAGGGTGATTGTTTGTCACTGCATCTAATGATTGAGAGTGCATGATAATCCCTTAAAAAATAACACGAGAAGAAAACCACATATTATATCGCCGCCAAACAGAAAGATAGTGATTATCATTTGCGTAAGCGTATTTAATAATGAAACAAATTCATCCTGTATTTTTGTTAGTAAAATAATGATCTGCTAGCTTTGTTCTGAGCATTGTCATATGGTGTTATGAAACTAAAAAGAGGTTGTAATGAAAACAATAGGCTTAATTGGTGGTATGAGCTGGGAGTCAACGCAAAGTTACTATCAACTTTTAAATCAAGGCATTAAAAATGAACTTGGGGGGCTACATAGCGCCAGAATAGTACTTGTCAGTCTCGATTTTGCCGAAATAGCAGAACTACAACAGCAACAGGATTGGCCACAGATGGCCGAAATACTGATAAAAGCAGCCAAACAGGTTGAAGCTGCTGGCGCCGATTATTTATTGATTTGTACTAACACGATGCACAAATTAGCAGAGCAAGTACAAGCATGTGTTTCTATTCCTTTGTTACATATTGCTGATGCAGTTGGTGAAAAGCTAATACAATGTAACCATAAAAAAGTGGCTTTGCTGGGTACTCAATTCACTATGGAGCAAGGCTTTTATAAACAACGCTTAGCAGATAAATTCTCTGTAGACGTTTTAATTCCTGATGCTCAGGAGCGTGAAATAGTGCATCGTGTGATTTATGATGAACTATGCAAAGGCATAATCAATCCAGAATCCAAAGCCGAGTACCTAACAATTATTGATAATCTAACTAAGCAGGGTGCAGAGTCCATTATTCTTGGTTGCACTGAAATAGCATTGCTAGTTCAGCAATCCGATGCCTCAATTCCATTACTTGATAGTACAGCACTGCATTGCGCCATGGCGCTCAAGAACAGTTTAAAATAGGAACAAATTATGTCGAACCACCATAGCTTAAATTATGTTGAGTTTGCAGCAAAAGATTTAGCTGCAACAAAAGCGTTTTTTCATCAAGTTTTTAAATGGCAATTTACCGATTACGGGCCTGAATACAGCGCATTTAGCGTTGAATCAGCGGGCCTTGACGGTGGTTTTTACCAAGCACCTCTAAGTAGCTCAACCTCTAATGGCGGTGCGCTAGTAGTGCTTTATTCAAATAATATTAAAGAGACTCAAGCACAGGTAGAAAAACACGGCGGCACAATTATTAAGCCTTTGTTTGATTTTCCTGGAGGCTGTCGTTTTCACTTCACAGAACCAAGTGGTAACGAGTTAGCTGTTTGGTCAAAACAAGCATAGATCATATTTTTACTAACTCATGACTACTCAATCATTATTAGAACAAGTTAGTAAATGCGTGATCTGCGAGACTCATTTACCACTTGGCGCTCGGCCCGTTATTCAATTTAATTCACGGGCTCGTATTTTAATTGCTGGTCAAGCGCCAGGGATAAAAGTACATGAAAGTGGCAAACCATTTGATGATGCTAGCGGTGAAAGGCTTCGCTCTTGGCTTGGCGTAAGCAATGAAGAGTTTTACGATAATAGTAATTTTGCTATTCTGCCAATGGGCTTTTGTTACCCAGGAAAAGGTAAGTCGGGCGATTTACCACCGAGAAAAGAGTGCGCGATTACATGGCGTGAAAAACTTTTAGCACAGTTAACTAATATTGAACTCACCATTATCTTAGGTAAGTACGCGCAGGCATATCATTTACCCCACACTAAGCAGTTACCCTTAACTGAGTTAGTAAAATCGTGGCGTGAATATTGGCCAAGTTACCTGCCATTACCTCACCCAAGCCCTCGTAATAATATCTGGCTGAAGAAAAACCCATGGTTTGAGCAACAAGTATTGCCTGAGCTTAGTAGTAAAATACGTGCAATTTTAGCAAGGTAAAAAATGGAAAATAACTTTTTTGCTGAAAACGGCTATTGCCATGTAAAGGGGCTTTACACAGCGAATGAACTTGGCAAGATAAGGCCCATTCTCGATAAGTTTCATTATAACTGGCTGCTAGAAAACCAACGTTTTTACCAATCCAGAGGGATTAATAGCTCAGGGTTGACTGGCGCTGCATGTTTAAGTACTGAAGAAAAGTTTACCCTTTTTGAATTTATCTGTGCCGATACTCTATTGAATCAGGTTAAAGGCGTTGTTGCTGAACCTCAGTTTATGAATACTCAATTATTTTTTAATCCTTACAATCCCAAACAAGCAAACTATTGGCATCGCGATATGCAATATCACTTAGAGCTTGATGCACAAAAGGCCGCACTTTATGGCCCTGAAGTTTTACATTGCCGAGTAGCTTTTGAAGATGAGCCGGGAATTGAGCTAATACCGGGCAGTCACAAAAACTGGGATTCAGACGAAGAACTAGCTGTAAGATTGGGGCAGCAAGGAGCTAAAAATAATGATTCGCTGAGACGCGGAAAACAAGTTGCATTGAAGAAGGGTGACTTACTCATATTTTCGGCAAATATGATCCATCGGGGCTTGTACGGCATGAATCGATTTGCCCTAGATATTTTGTACTTTGAACGTCACCCGAGCCTGAATGAATTTGTACAAACTGGATTTTTACCAACTGCAGAACAAATGCAGCATCTAAAAAACGCAATGGTATTCGAGTAAGTAGAAAAAAGCGGCTCACTAGCCGCTTTCTTTTTTTGTGCTGTTACTGCAACATCGCGAATAACTCTTTTAACTGCGGCATGTATTGCTTAACTAAGTTAATATTACTTTCGCTAACATCTGCTGTTGCAGTACTTGCTTTAACACCTTCTAAAGCACCCGCCATTGAGCGAGCCCCCGCATTAGATGATGATGCCGTTAGGCTTTGTAAACCACTCATCGCTTGGTTTACACGTTGCTTGTTCTCTTCAGACATACCTGCTTTAAGGTTTTCTAAATAGGCAAGAGATACTTCTGAGCCAACTGTAACTAACTGCTCAGGAGTGAAACCGTATTGTTTGGTTAACGCTGCAAACTCAGTGTAAAGCTCATGCCTTTTAATGTGGCCTAATGCATCCATAACAGAGGAACTATCTGCACCATTAGAGCTTCCTAACATACTATCGAGATTCAAACTTTCAAGCTCTGGTTGGTTTTGCGACCAATTTACTACTGCTGGCAAAGCCCTGATATAACGCTGTAGCTGGCTTTCAGTAATATCTTCTGCGAAGCTAGAAAAACTCATCGCCAGTAGGCTTATTGAAATAAATAGTGCTTTCATTGTGATCTCCTTTCTTTCAAATTGGTTAGCAATCGGCTCACATAGTCGAGTAATTATGTTTGACCAATTACAAATGTTATAATCCTTTTTTTACCATAGCTAAATGAACCTGATGTTAACTATTTCTAATACTGTCACGATTGCTGAATGGGAGCTCGACTTTAGTGCGATCCGTTCTCAAGGTGCTGGCGGACAGAACGTCAATAAAGTGGCTACAGCAATTCACCTACGCTTTGATATTAACCGATCAAAATTACCTGACTTTTACAAACAACGTTTGCTTAATTTAAATGACTCTCGAATCACCAAAGAGGGCGTAATTGTCATTAAGTCGCAAAGTCATCGTACACAAGAGATGAACAAAGAAGATGCGCTTAGCCGTTTAAAAGAAATAATCGTAAACGCTACACAAGTACAAAAGAAACGTAGAGCAACTAAACCAAGCAAAAGCTCTCAGAGAAAACGTATGGACAGCAAAACCAAAAGAGGACAAACAAAAGCATTACGAAAAAACATAAAACCCTAACCTTAGCACCAGAAAACCGTGTCAAAAATGAGCGAAACTGTAAAGAAGTGTAACTTGTTAACAAAGTTAATTGATGGTTAATCCTGCCGCGTCTATAATAGTAATACAATTTCAGAATAATAAAGGAGGGGCGTATGGGCCAAAAATCACGTTTTTTTGCAGCTGCAATGATAACGCTGTCAACGTTGCCTATTTCAAGCTTTGCTGTAGATTCTTGGCAAGCTGGAAGCGCGTATCCGCAAGGTAGTGAAACCTGTTATAACGAAATTCTTTATAAAGCCAGATGGTGGGCAACACCTGGAGAAGAACCAGGCAGTTCTCAATGGGGCGCTTGGGTTGCAGATGTTGCTTCAAAAACTTGCGTACAAAGTGTTGTAAAGAAGCAAGAGGATTTATTAAAGTCTTTACCCACAATTTTCGAACCAAATAATAAAAAAGGGAGTACTGAATAACTCCCTTTTTTGTGCATATTAGATTTTACTCGAATGTGTGATGCCTTGTCATTTCAAAGCGATTTAAAATGTGATGCATAATGTACACTGCACATAAGCTCAGCAGTATTGCCACTGATACTGACGAAAAGCGATAAAGTGCGCTGTATACTAGATCTTGCCCCGGCCCCAATGACTGGCCAAACAAAATGCCAAATGTAGTAATAATACCAAAACCGACACCTGGAATACCCCCACCAATTATATGATAACGACTAAAGATAAAAGTTAAGATCCATAGAATTAACGCCGGAAATATCAAAATATCAGTATGGTTGTACAAGAATAACTGTGAAACTAAGGCCAAATTACAGCCAATTAAAGTTCCTATAGCACGTTGCCATGCAGCCATACCAGCCGCTTTCCAGCATAACGAAAATAAGATCAGAACAGATGCTGCTTGAGCAGAAATTGAATCTTGTAAATCAAAAACCTGAAAAACCACAAATGACAAGGTTGCCACCGTTGAGCAAAGTAATACCTCATGGCGTACACTTTCTTTTGCTTTTTCTGGCATCTGACGGCCTTGGCGCGGTGAAACATCTGGGAATAAACCATGCATTAGCATCGAAAACACCACAGTAACCACAACTGCAACGGCATTACTAATAATCAGCGGATAAATACTTACCCCTCCACCTGTGTAGGTCGAAAAATGCAATTGAATAGACAAGCTGACCACTGTTGTAGCGCCAAATAAAAAGTTAGCGCCACGACTCATTTGATAGAATAAAAAGGCAAATGCCACAAAGCAGATCATCGTCATAACAACAGGCAAGTGAGAGAACAGCCCTTGCACTACAAGTACAAATAATGCACTGAATACTGCGCCTGCGTAAAACTGTCGAATGATATGCATGTTTAACACAGGCACTAAGCCGAGCAATAGCATAGGGTAAACAGTAAAAAAGATGCCATTAGGCCAGTTCATCAATTTTGCCAGTGCAAACCCTAATGCTGAGCCCGTAGCAATGCGAAGCGCCTGGCGCAAGCCATTACCATCGAGTTGCAATACAGACATAGCTCACCCAGCCTTAGTAAATGAAGTGCAGAACACTGATAAAACGGATTTGCATGCTCGCAAACCAGCTACCGATGCTAGAGTCAGGCAAAAGCTGTACGGTTGCACGAGCACCACTTGGGAACTTAGCTAGCATCTGGTGTTCATCAAGTTGAATATGAATACGTTGACGCTGTGCATCTCGTACCCAACGATTGCTGCTTTCTGTAGCACTGAGTAAACCGTTTGCATTGAGCTGACCGTCACTTACACCGGCTTCAAAACTAATAATTTTGCCAGTAAACACTTTTCCCGGTAGCGCATCAAAGCTAACTTTTGCAGTACTACCAATTTGTACGTGAACTAAAGACTTTTCACGAAAATCAGCCACTAAATCAGCCTTATTGGCAACAATCGCCATTAACGGCTGGCCCTTATTAGCATAAGTACCCGGTGTTACTTGTAAATTTGCTGTTTTACCGTCGGTATCGGCAGTCACTGTGGTGTACGACAAATTTAGTTTCGCTTGCTCAAGCTGATTTAGGGCATGGCGAAGCGCTAAATTGTCATCACCCTTTTTACCACGCGCTAATTTAGCCTCGCTAAGCTGCGCTTCAATTGCAGCTACATTCGCTTTGCTTGATTGGTAGTTTGCATTGATTGTTTCGTACTCTTGCTCTGAAATAGAGCGCTTTTTCAATAACGACTCACCGCGCTCGAACAGCAACGTTTGCTCATGCAGCTTAGCTTGAGCAGCAGCTAACTGCGCTTCTATTGCCTTGACACTACTATCTAAACGTTGGTTTTGTTGTTTCGCATCATCATAAGCAAGTTCAGCTTGTTGAACGGCAAGCTCAAAAGGCTCATCGTTAATCTTAAACAAGGCTTGCTGTTTTTCGACGGCTTGATTATTGGTCACTAATACGTCAGTCACACGCCCACTTACTTGTGGCGTCACTTGCACAACAGGGTGATACACACGGGCCTGTGGTGTGACAGGCATGTATAGATCAGCAATCACAAAATATAAAAATAAAACAATGAAACCCGCCAAAGAGATTTTTACGTAACGGGCAAATTTTTGATCTGGCGTCATAAAGTTACTTATCTCCTGAATAATGACGGATACACTGGCGAGCGTTTTGCTCCATCTGAATTAAACCATGTGCCATAGTATCGAGTTGTTCTGTGGTCAAATCGGCATAAAGATGCTCTTTCACATCAGCGATAATCACTTGTAATGTGTCTAACAATTGTAGACCCTGCTCAGTGAAGTACAGACGTTTACTGCGTTTATCTTCAGCATCAGCTTTGCGAGCAATAATCTCTTGTTGCTCAAGCTTCTTAATAGTGCGAGTCAACGATGGCATTTCAATACCTAAGCTGCTTGCCAACTCTTGCTGCGTACAACCTTGGTTTAAATGAGACAGGTGCATCATTGCAGTCCAACGAGATTGAGTGAGTCCAAGAGGCTCGACCGCCAAAGTTACTGCATCGCGACATAATCGATGCACACGGCCCATACTGCCGCATAATGTTAAATCAAGAGTTTCGTGAAAAGGGGGAGTAGAGGACATGATGCGCTCCATTTACTTAGCATGCTAACTATTTTAATATAGTTAGCATGC
>NZ_JAKEVN010000038.1:0-33380 GCF_022398505.1 Pseudoalteromonas sp. Isolate3
ATAATATATAATGGATTATTACAAAGTAGCCTTCGTAACTAGCGAAAGCTACTTTCGCACACTTATAACTCAGAATATTTTTCTTTAACTGACTGACGAAGAATTTTGCCTAAACTACTTCTTTCAAAACTATCAATTTGCTCTAACACTCTAGGCTGTTGATAATCGGTCAATTGCTGTAAACACAGTTTCTTTAATTCTGTTTCATTTACTGACGCCGAAAGCGTCGTATAAACAACTTTTATTACCTCACCAAACTGAGAGTCTGGAATTGAAAAAGCCACGCAATCCTCAATGTCCGGATGCATTTTTATAACGGCTTCGATATCTTGAGGGTATACATTGATTCCGCCGCTTGAGATCAACTCTTTTTTACGGCCGACATAATATAAATAGCCTTGCTCATCAAGGTAACCTAAATCACCGGTTTTGAAAAAATCACCAAGATAATAAGCTTCTCGCGTTTTTTCCGGTAATTTATGATACCCGCTAAACCCGGTTGTTGTTTTACAACAAATTTCTCCAACTTCAGTTGCAACTAATTCTTGGCCATGCTCATCGGTAATTTTCACAGTAACAAATGGTAGAGCATTGCCTACACTGCCGCTCAATTCAGGGTGTTCTGATACAGCGAAATCAGTCACAACACCAACCTCTGAAGCACCGTAACACTCGTGTAAGCGGCAACTAAGCAAAGAAAGTAAGCTTTGTTTACTCTCTTTATCTAATACCGCCGAAGAGGATACTAGGCAGCGTAAAGAGCTCAAGTCATGCCCTTCAACACCGTTTTGAATTAAGCTTACTAATTGAGATGAAACGGCAAATAGAAAACTCACTTGGTGCAGTTCAATTGCTTGTAGCCATAGCTTCAAATTAAACTTTGGTAATACAACCGTTGTTGCACCAAGCATCAAAGGCATTAGCACACCACGCTGAGCTAATGAGTGGTACATAGGAGTCGCTACGAGAATAACGTCATCGGGCGTTAATCCGTAGTAGTTTATGGTCGCATCAAATGCTCTATTTACTTTACATGCTTGGCTCAACACTATTGGCTTAGGTTGACCGGTAGAACCAGAAGTCATGGTTAAGATATAAGGTGCTTGCGTATCAATTGTATCAGTAAAAAAGCATTCTGCTTGAGCTTGTTGAACACAAAGCCAATTTGTTTCATTAGCAACACTTTGGCCTAATGTTATTAAATTTTCAGCTTCAATAAGATTATCTGCAAGAAGTGATTTGCTAATGGTCGGCCAAGCAATCACCTTAGCAACGGGGGTTTTCTTAAGAGCAACGGTCAGAGCAAGCCCTTTTAAGCTAACAGGTAACGGCACAGCGGCTAAACCTAATTTAGCGATTGCCAGCAGCGAAACAATAAATTCAATACCGTTAGGTGCAAATATTGCGACACGTTGGCCTTGCGTAACACCTTGTTTTAAAAAATGGCTAGTAAGCTTAATAACTTGCTGATTTAATTCATCATACGTTACGCTTTGCTGTTGAAAAACGACAGCTACCTTAGTGGGAGTGTTAGCGACATTCGTAGCAAATAACTCATAAATACCTTTATCCACCTACTCTCCCTTTTCCTACAAAATTAAAATCATCAATCGAAGCATTTGGAAATAAATGTTGGGTCACTGCCATTTTTTTCGCATCCCCTGCAATAGATTTAAATCCTGCTCGCTGATTAAGCAAATTTACAAACTTATTTTCTTTATTAATAACGGCTACCCACATTGCATCTGGGTATGTTTGCTCAGTCTCTTTTAGTTGCCAATCTAATACTAGTTGAGCATGGGCAAAATTAACATCGTCACTTGCTGCAAACCAGCCACCTATTAAATAATTTTGCTGTTCTATTTCATACAATTGATGCCAAACGTAAAGTAACGGCTTGCCTTTCACTTCCATAACATAAGAGTCGCGTCGATTAGCAAACCACCAGCAATAATGATCAAGTTGATCGATATCTTTTGTGATCGTCATTCGCCAAGCATTGTTCGGTAAGTTTCTCGCTGTCAAATAGCGGTTTATGTCCTGATCAACCACTCGCCTTAACGTGATTGTGTCGGTTAAATGCTGATACTGGCTTGCAATTAGATTGTTATTGGCTTGAGTAATCTGGCTAGAAGCGAGTTCTGAAGTAATTAACTTAGCAACACGACTTGCACCTTCGCCATCAATTTTTACCGCAACGTTTTCACGCATTAGGTGGATACGTTCTATATTTTGTAGCATTGCTAAAATTAGCTTTAAAACCTGTTCTGGCGGATAGTCAATTAAGTTTGCGATATGGAAATAATGCCCCAAATCATCTAATGCAGCTTGTTGATTTTCTTGATTCTTTGCGATTGAGAACGTTAATGCAGGGGTTTTAGTCGCTGCCAGCTCATACAAGGACGTGCCTAAAGCGCCAACAAACAAGGTACAGCTTTTATAGTAGTTTGCTAAACAACTAGGTGCTGCAATTAAATTTAATTGTGAGTGACCTAAAGCTAACTCATGTAGCTGAGTAACGGATGTAGCATTAGGGCCTATAATTAGATTAACTTTATACTCTGGCGCTGTTTCAAGAATTAATCGTATGATTTCAGTAAGCTGTTTCCAATCGCCACCACCGCCGAGAGAAAACATAAGCTCTTTATTTGAGCGCTCTGTTTGCACGCAGTTTCGATAAGCCCTAGACAGCATCGAAAAATCAGGACCAAGTAAAAAGTGTTGTGATTCAAGTGCTGTACTTTGATAACGAGACGAAGTCTTTTCAGCATTCCATTTACTATCGATAACCAGCTCTGCTAGATGCTCTCTTTCAAGATCATCAACCGCAATAATCGATGGCACATGTTTAGCCATCTTTGATTCCCATTCAATATCAAAACGATAGCTATCAATAATTAATTTATCAATAATGAGCTGTTGCTCGTTGAAAAGCTGAACACAGTTAGCCGCATCTTCTATCTGTGTTTTTGCATAGGGTAATAAATGTATATTTCCAAGTTCTTTAGTTAAATGATCCGACAATTGTGTATCGACTAATAAAACAACCTCTTCACCTAAACATTGCAACTCTAACGCGAGCCATTTGCAACGCATAAAGTGGCCCAAGCCACATAGTGTATCGACTCTAATTGCTATCATTTAACTTCACTAACGCAGTCGCTAAATTTCCTACTTTTGCGTTTTCACTGTCGACCATTAACTCTGGAGGAACAGCAATACCATATTCGGTTTCTAAGCTCATTATAAGGCTCAGTATTTCAAATGAGTCTAACGCCCCTGCAGCTACAAAGTCATATTCAGCAATGTCAGCATCTTCAACAAATACGCCGCGTTCTAATAAAAATAGCTGAACCGAATGGATTAAGTCTTGTTTCATATCGCTCATTTTAGATCACTCCAAGACAATTGAGTGCCACAACGTAATTCTTTATTAACTGTTCGTCCAATAAGGTTTGGAAGCTCTTTTGGCATAATTTCGCCGCCCCCAGGACGCATTTGTCTTAAATGCTCAGAGCTCAGCTGATCTCCAGCTTTAATATCTTTGATAATGTAAACACAGCGACGTGCTTTTGAAGCAACGGATGGGTAATCAACTTTGCCCAGTGCTTTTTCAATTTGTCTCACACCATGAACAAGGGCCTGAAGCTCCGATGGCGTCATTGAAAAAAAACTATCTGCAGTATTATCTGTTTTGTCTAATACAAAGTGCTTTTCTATCATGCATGCACCGACGGCAACTGAAGCCAGTGGCACATCATTTCCCAGTGTGTGATCAGATAAACCAACCGGACATTCAAAAGCCTGTTGCATATGAGGGATAGTTCGCAAATTAATAGTCTCTGCAGGAGCAGGATAAGTGCTTGTACACTTCATCAATGCAAGTTCAGTAACACCCGCATCTTCTGCGACTTTTACCGCCTCAGCAATTTCAACTAACGTCGCACCACCTGTAGACATAATTACGGGTTTACCAGTAGCGGCAACATCACGAATTAATTGGTGGTCAATTAGTTCAGGTGAAGCAATTTTATAGGCTGGAGCATCTAATTGTGCTAATAAATCGACTGCCGATTTATCGAATGGTGATGAAAAACAAGTAAGTCCAAGTTTTGCTGATAGTTCAAACAGTTCCGCATGAAAATCCCAAGGCATATAAGCTGTCTTGTATAAATCATGTAAGTATTGACCTTGCCATGGACCCGTCGCTTCAAAGTGTGGAAGTTTACAATCCATGGTTAAAGTATCTGCGGTGTAAGTTTGTAGCTTAATCGCATCAGCACCGGCTTCATGAGCGGCATGAACTAACTCTTTAGCTTTATTTAAACATTGACCATGGTTAGCTGACATTTCAGCGATGATATAACAAGGGTGATCGTGACCCACTAATGCACCATTAATATTTAATGTTTTACTAAAATTCACACTGTTCCCAACATTGAAATTTATTTACCATATCAACAAGCAAAATTGAGACCTTTTTTAAAACTAATTTATATAAATGAATAAAATCAAATCAATTGCTGTTGTTTATATGCTTTATCTTTGTATTTCAGTGTAATCCTTTGCTATATTTAAAACAAATAGAACAATAAAAATTGCTTACATGGAAAATGTTCAAGTCATCATTCAAGCACGGATGACATCCACCCGGTTACCTGGCAAAGTCATGCTACCTTTATGCGGTAAACCTGTATTACAAGTAATGTTAGAGCGCTTAGCTCCTTTGCAAGCAAATATTATCGTTGCAACAACAGATGATGGTTCTGAAGCACCTATTATTGATTTATGTAAATCTCTCAATATTCGTTACTTCCAGGGTAGTACTGAAGACGTATTAGGCCGCTACTACCAAGCTGCAGTTCATTTTGGTGCAAATAGCAACACAGCTGTAGTTCGTTTGACCAGTGATTGCCCACTTATTGATTATGAATTGGTGAGTAAAACAATCAGTACCTTTCAAACTACCCCCTATGAACTAGTAAGCTTGGGGCCTCACAGTGGCTTTCCTCGAGGCTTAGATTGCTGTGTATTTGCTTTCAAATTACTAGAGAATGCACACCTAAAGGCAACAACACAACCAGATAGAGAACATGTAACATTAGGCTTTGCAAAATTCTCATCGTTCACAAGTCATAGCATTAGCGCTCATGAGGATAACAGTCATTATAGGCTAACCCTTGATGAGCAAGATGATTATAAAGCGATCAAAGCTATTTATGAAAAAATGCAAAACAAGTTAGACTTTGATTATCCAACTCTGATGCAATTATTAAAGAATAATCCCTACCTTGCCGATATAAACAAACATGTTGAGCAAAAAACAGTTTAGTGCTTATACGAATCAGGCGTAATTTTTGCTTACACAATATTTAAAGGCGAAGAGCCCAAATTTTAGAGAAAAAAATGAAAAATGAAACTGTATTAGTCACAGGTGCAACTGGCTATAAAGGCACTGTATTAGTTCCTAAGCTGCTAGAGAAAGGTTATAAAGTAATAGCTATCGACACCCAGTGGTTTGGTAACTTCCTAGAACCTCATAAAAACCTAACAGTAATCAAGGCAGATGTTAGACATACCGACGATATCAATTTAGATCATGTCGATAATATCATCCACCTTGCTTCGATAGCTAACGATCCATGTGGGGATTTAAACCCCAAATTAACCTGGGAAGTAAGTGCTCTCGCGACAATGCAACTTGCCGATAAAGCCAAAAAAGCTGGAGTAAAGCAATTTATTTATGCCTCCTCAGGAAGTGTGTATGGCGTAAAGGATGAAGAACAAGTAACTGAAGATTTATCTCTAGAGCCTATATCGGAATATAACAAAACCAAAATGGTCGCTGAGCGTGTTTTACTTAGTTATAAAGACTGTATGGCTGTACAAATTGTTCGTCCTGCAACAGTTTGTGGTTTATCAAAACGAATGCGACTTGATGTATCTGTCAATATGTTGACAATGCAAGCGCTAACAAATGGAAAAATAACAGTTTTTGGTGGTTCACAAGTAAGACCTAATATTCATATTGATGATATTACCGACTTGTATATTTATATGTTAGAAAACCCTGAGAAAACATCAGGTGTTTTCAACGCAGGATTTGAGAATATCTCTATTCTAGACATAGCAAAAATGGTACAAGCTAAAATCAACTGTGAAATCGAAATCACACCATCAAATGATCCACGTTGTTACCGCATCAACTCAGACAAACTGCTCGCCACAGGGTTCAAGCCTTCAAAAAATGTTGAGACTGCTATAGAAGAAATTATTGCAGCCTATGAAGCTGGTAACCTTAAAAATGAAGACCGTTTTTACAACTTAAAGTGGATGCAAAAGGAAGTACTATGAGCAAAGTACAAAGTACCTTAGCCCCTGTTACTCCAATTTCTAACGTTGAGTCGATTACAAGTGATTACGTTGCTACGTTAACCACAGTTTTGCAGCAGCTTGATGGTAAACAAGTCGAGTGTCTGGTCAATGCCCTCCTTGCCATGAAAAGTGCAGGTGGCACTTTGTATATCTGTGGAAATGGCGGCTCTGCTGCTAATGCTATCCATTTAGCAAATGACTTTACCTTTGGTATTCACCCAGGTGGCAATGCGTTAAAAGTAGAATCGTTGGCAGCCAACAGCTCCGTCCTTACTTGCCTAGGAAATGATATTGGCTATGACAATATCTTTAGCCACCAGCTAACTGTTAAAGCACAGCCTGAAGATGTATTACTTGTTTTAACTGGCAGTGGCAACTCTCAAAATATTCTAAATGCGATTTCACGAGCAAAAGAAATCGGCATGACAACATTTGGCGTTTTAGGTTTTACAGGTGGTAAAGCCAAAGCTATGCTTGACCATGCTTTACACTTCGATATTCAAGACATGCAAATATCAGAAGACACACAAGTCATTATTGGACACATATTAATGAAAGCCCTTTATCAGGAACTTAAAGATGTCTAACTCACCTATCCTTGTCTTGGGAAGTAACTCTTTTTCTGGTGCCTCTTTTTGCGCCCATATATTAGGCCAAGATCAACAAGTCTTGGCGGTCAGTCGCTCTGAAGAGCCTCATACTTCATTACTTCCTTACAGTTGGCAACAAAACAAGCACAATTTACAGTTTCATCAGCTTGATCTTAACCATCACCTAGAAGAAATCATTGCGCTCATTGATAAGCACAAAGTTAAACATGTATATAATTTTGCAGCACAAAGCATGGTTGGCCAAAGTTGGGATTACCCTGAGCATTGGTTTATGACTAACTGTGTATCAACAGTAAAATTACATAATAAATTACGCCATTTAGATCACTTAGATAAGTATATTCATATTTCCACACCGGAAGTATACGGTAGCTGTGAAGGACTGGTACCTGAGCATCGTAATTACAACCCCAGTACTCCTTATGCTGTATCCAGAGCCGCTGCAGATATGAGCTTACATACATTTTTTGATGTCCATAAGTTCCCAGTGTTATATACACGTGCAGCAAACGTATACGGTGAAGGGCAACAATTGTACCGTATTATTCCACGTACTATCTTATTTGCATTGTTGGGTAAAACACTACCGCTGCATGGTGGTGGGCACTCTACGCGTTCATTCATCCATATTGACGATGTATCAGCGGCGACCCACGCAATTGCTCAACAAGGACACCTAGGTGACATCTACCATATTTCAACCGAGCGCACGATTTCTATCCGTGCATTAGTTGAACTAATCTGTGATATGTTACAAGTTCCGTTTGAACAAGTATGTCAAGTAACCGAAGATCGGCTAGGGAAAGATGCGGCATACTTACTAGATGCTACCAAATTACGCGAGCAACTTAATTGGCGAGATCAAATATCTCTTGAGAATGGACTCGAACGTACCATTGCTTGGGTAAAATCAAATCTTGACGATTTGAAGCATTTACCAGATTCATATATTCATAAACCGTGAGATAGCTATGCTAGGACAAGAAATAGACCTATTAAAAAACTACCCCAAGTCTAAGCGAGATACTAAAGGTCGAGCCAATGTGATCACCGAGGCTGACAGAGAAATTGCTCGTAAATACGGTAAAGATTTTTTTGATGGAGACCGGACCTATGGCTACGGTGGTTTTCATTACTTTCCGCGTTTTTGGCAACCTGTAGTACCTGATCTCAAAGCACATTTTGGTTTATCTAACAATACGAGTTTATTAGATATAGGGTGTGCTAAAGGGTTTATGTTATATGACCTACAGCAGCTAATACCAGGTATTAAGCTTCAAGGCCTAGATGTTTCAGAATACGCACTAGAAAAAGCCAAGGAAGAAGTAAAAGACTTACTTACGCTGGGCAACGCAAAGTCTTTGCCTTATGAAGACAATAGCTTTGACGTCGTGATGTCAATCAATACAATTCATAACTTGGATGAGCAAGAATGTGCGCAAGCATTACGCGAGATTGAACGAGTGAGCCGAGGTAAATCTTTCATCACTGTTGACGCTTACCGTAATGATGAAGAGAAAGAACGTATGCTTGAGTGGGCACTGACCGCTAAAACTATCATGCACGTAGATGACTGGAAACAGTTTTTTTTAGACAATGGCTATACTGGCGACTTTTATTGGTTTATCCCATAAGTAAATTATGAATTTAAAACATACCGCAGCAAAAATTAGACATACACTTTGTGATGTATCAAGCAAGACAAAAACGCCTCATTTAGGCAGTTGTTTATCTTGCGTAGATATTTTGACATCGCTGTATTGGCAGATCCTCAACATTGACCCAAGTAATCCAAAAATGGCTAACCGCGACTACTTTTTGCTCGGTAAAGGCCATGCTGCCAGTGCGCTTTATACCGCTCTCGCTTATCGAGGTTACTTTGGCGTTGAGTCACTTTATGAGCATGGTCAAACTGGCAGTCAGTTTGAAGAGCACCCAGGGATCAATGCGCCAAGCGGTGTTGAATCTGTATCTGGATCGTTAGGTCATGCTTTATCTCTTGCCACAGGTATGGCACTAAGTACTCAACTACAGGGCCGTGATAACCGTTTTTATGTACTTATGGGCGATGGTGAGCTTAATGAAGGTACAGTGTGGGAAGCTGCAATGTTTGCCGCGGGAAAACAGCTCGATAACCTTGTTGCCATCGTTGATTTTAATAAATTGCAAGGCACCGGTGAGAGCTGCGACATAATGCACTTAGAGCCATTAGAAGAAAAATGGCGGGCATTTGGCTGGTACACCATTAGACTCGATGGCCACAACATCGAGGCGTTAAATGCCGCATTTGAAGAAGCAAAAAAACAGTCTCAGCCGGTGTGTATCGTTGCCGATACAATAAAAGGTAAAGGTGTATCATTCATGGAAAATGACAACAACTGGCATTACCGCATCCCCAAAGCCGAAGAAGTTGAACGCGCAAAAGAGGAGTTAGGCCTGTAATGAGAAATGCATTTGCACGAGTACTGACTGAACTTGCAAAAACCGATGAACGCCTCGTCCTTTTTTACGCAGATATTGGCAACCGCTTATTTAACCCTCTTAAAGAGTTTGCCTTAGAGCGTACCGTAAATGCCGGGATTGCAGAGGCCAATATGGCATCGATGGCAGCAGGCAGCGCGATGATGGGACATAAACCTTTTATTTATACCATCACGCCTTTTACTACGGCACGTAACTTTGAGCAGATAAAGATCGATATCGCTTATCAGAATCAGCCTGTGATTATTGTTGGGACGGGCTCTGGCCTTTCATACGCAAACTTAGGACCGACTCATCATTCATTTGAAGATATTGCCCTAATGCGTGCATTACCTAATATGAATATTGTCTGCCCTGCGGACGCCCAAGAATTAGAAATATTGATGCCTCAGCTCATTGAGCTCAATGCCCCCTGCTATTTTAGAATTGGTAAGAAAAACGAACCCAGTGTGCATAAAGCCCCCCCTGCTCTCGAGTTTGGCAAGGCATACACGATGCAACAGGGCAGATCAGTCGCCATTTTAGCGACTGGCACAATTATGCCACTGGCCCAAGCACTGCATAGCGAGTTAGCTGCGAAGGGGATCAATGCCGAGCTTGTCAGCTTTCATACCGTTAAGCCGCTCGATACTGATTACCTAGATTCTGCCGCTTCGCGTTTTGAACACATTATTACCCTTGAAGAGCACAACGTCAGCGGTGCTTTTGGCAGCGCAGTGCTTGAGTATGTGTCAGATCTTAACGGATCAGCAAGAGTGCACAGATTCGGTATTCCTGATTTTTTTATCGATCAAGTCCACTCACCTGAGGATGCCTTTGTTAAAGCTGGTTTAACCGTGCATGACATTACAAATTCGCTTGTTCAAAGAGGTGCGCTATGATCATAGGCATTGACTTTGACAACACAATCGCTGACTACACAGGTGTATTTTACGATGTAGCGCTAGAACTTGGCTGGATCCCAGAAAGTGTTGGGCAAAGTAAAAGTGAGGTAAAGGCTTATTTTATTGAGCAAAATAATGAGCCCAAGTGGACCGAGTTACAAGGAATAGTATATGGGAAAGAAATTAACAGAGCCCGCCCTTATGAAGGCTGTCTAGATACTTTACGACAGTTAAAAGCAAAGGGACAGGAGTTAGTTTTAATTTCCCACAAGACTCGCTACCCTATCATTGGTGAAAAGGTAAATTTTCATGAAGCGGCAACCAATTGGCTCAAGTGCAACCATTTTCTTAGTTCAGAAGGTGCTCCTTTCTCAAGCAGTGCATTATTTTATAATGAACAGCTTGACTTAAAAGTATCAAAAATAGCCGAGCTCAAGTGCGATTTTTTCATCGATGATTTACAAAAGGTATTAGAGCATCCGGCTTTTCCAAACAATTGTAAACCCATTTTTTTCTCTCCGCATCAAAAAGAAGAAAACAGTATCTCACACTGGAAAGAGGTGACTGATATTATATGCTGAATGACTCTGTCATAGCTTGGCTGAAAATAACATTGGGGGTCAAATCAATTGAGTTAACCCCAATCAATGGAGGCGCCAACAACCTAGGTATTAAAGTTACCTCAGGAAACCAATCATGGTTTTTAAAATCATTTAATACTCAATCTCCTAATGTTAAATACAAACAACAAAATGAGTTTTTATTTAGCCAAGAAGTTTATAGAAACTGTTTGACTGCAACGCCAAAACCTATAGCAATAAATTTAGAAGAAAACGTCAGCTTATTTGCTTACATTGAAGGTAAAAAGATTGAGAATGCATGCAATAATGCTGTGCAGCAAGCCATTCTGTTTTTCCAAAATATAAATCAGCGGGAACCCTCCGCCCATCTAAATATAGCCAGTGAAAGCCCATCAACTCTCGCCGAGTTTAGTCACATCATTACTAACAGGTTAAAAAGGTTAGAAACAGTCACAATCAAAAGTGAACAATTAAATGTGGACTATCACAAGGCTTTAACTTTGATCAGGCTGCGCCAAGAAAAACTCACCAGTAATCTCGCACAGCACTGGCAAAAAGAACAGCAACGTAGTGTTTTATCTCCTTCAGACTTTGGTTTTCACAATGCGATTGAAGCTAGTTCAGGTATTTATTTTATAGATTTCGAGTATGCGGGGTTAGACACCCCATGGAAGGTATTTGCAGACTTTTTTTCGCAACCTGCAGTCCCTGTCGACTTAACTTTTGCACTTGAGTTTTTAAAGTTAGAACAGTTCAGGTTATTAAAAGAAAACCCTGAAGACACACTTAAAGTATTCGAGTTAACGCAACTCAAATGGTGCTTAATTATGCTCAATGAATTCTTACCTGAAGTGCAAGCGAGAAGAGCTCACTCATGGAACATTTCTTGCTTAAATGAGCGACAACAAAAACTACAAATTGCTCAGCTCACTCAACTAAAGCAATGTTACGATTATTTCGAATCTATTCCTAACAAAATTAGTGGACTAGATAAATTACTAAGAGATTGAAAATGAAAGCAGCCGTACTATTTAACACAGGTGAACCACTTCAAATAATTGACGGTATTAAAGTGCCCGCTTTAACAAAAGGCCAAGTTCATGTAAAAGTGATTTACAGCGGCTTATGTCATTCTCAAGTTATGGAGGTCAAAGGCGGTCGTGGTGAAGACAAATATTTACCCCACCTTTTAGGTCATGAAGGTGTAGGTATCGTCGAATCGATTGGTGAAGGGGTCACTAAAGTTCAGCCGGGTGACAAAGTGATTATTGGCTGGATAAAGGGCGAGGGCCTTGATGCTCCAGGTGGTAAGTACCCTCATCAAGATTACTTAATCAACTCAGGTAGTGCAACCACACTAACAAATCAAACCATTGTGGCCGAAAACCGACTTGTAAAACTACCCTCAGGCTTTCCTGAGAAATTAGCTATTTTATTAGGCTGTGCTTTACCAACAGGGCTTGGGCTCGTACTCAATGAGCTTAAACCAGAAAAACATAAAACAATTGCAATTTTTGGGTTAGGCGGCATTGGGGTGAGCGCCTTACTGGCTGCAAAACTATCTAATCCAACCAGCCTTATTGCCATTGATGTGAACGAAGACAAGTTGAAGCTTGCTAAACAATTTGGTGCCACCCATTGTATTAACTCTTCAACGTGTGATCCTGTGCAAGAAATTTATCGTCTTACTGAGCAAACAGGCGTCGACTATAGCCTTGAAGCCGGCGGCACCACAACCACTATTGAGCAAGCTTTCGAAAGTGTCCGTGATGGTGGCGGACAATGTATATTTGCCTCGCACCCAAGCAATGAATTAAAAATACAGCTTGAGCCTCATGCATTTCATCGAGGAAAATCTATTAGAGGGAGCTGGGGTGGTGGCTCGCAACCTGATAAAGATATTCCGCTATTTGCCGATATGTACTTTAAAGGTGATTTAAACCTAGAACCATTAATCAGTAAAGAGTACACCCTAGACAATATTAATGAAGCAATTGAAGATTTAGAAAACAAAAAAATTGTGAGAGCGCTTATTGTTATTTAAAGCTCTGCTTCCAATGTTTTTAAGGTAGAAAAATATGAATCAAGCCGATGACAGATTCGAAACAAGATAGGTGTATGAGCATAATAGTAAGGGCTTTTACTCAAAGCTTGAAAAATAGCATAAAATTGTCAGCATTTTTTTATGTCAATGTTGTGCATGATGGCCGTTCATTTAAGCAAAATAAGCGTATCGACCTGAACGCTATTTATCAACATGGCTTGAGTAAAGGATGCTTATTAATAGAGCGACCTCCAAAAGCTCATTTTTTGCTATCTAAAAAAATCTTTTCCTATTTTCACTGTATTGTTTCAAAAGGCAAACTTAGGTAATCAACATGACAAAAGTTATTCCCATAACCGAGCTTCCGCCCAGACTTTTATTAGATGTTAACTCTGATTGCAACCTAAAGTGCCCGATGTGTGTCGTTCATGGGGGAAGTGACGACCCTAAAATAAATGCTATCATCAAAAAGAAAATGACTGTCGATAATGCCAGGGCAATTCTCGATGAAGTTATGAGTGCAAAACCTGCGATAGGTCCAGCATTATGGAGTGAACCATTAATGTCAAAAGACATCTTAACTCACTTAAAAAATATGAAAGACAGAGAGTTAAATGTTTCTATTAATACCAATGGCTTATTACTGACTAAGAAAATAGCCAAAGCGCTCATCGAATTAAAAATAGATAGTATTACTATCAGTGTCGACTCAACGACCCCAGAGACTCTCAAATTAATTAGAGGTGTCGATAGGTTAGACAAAATTGAATCTAATATTTTGCAAATGTTAGAGTTAAGAGGCGAACTGGAACTACCTCGCATTGGCGTCTCCTTTACCAAACAAGCTGATAACATCCATGAACATGATGAGTTCATAGATAGATGGGTAAATATCGTCGACTTTGTTCGCACCGGGGAGCTATTTGAAGACGGCCGCTTTCCAGAAGTTAACTTAGATATGTCGAAAAGAACTCCCTGCTCCGAGCTATATACAACCATGGCTATTCATACTGATGGGGATGTATCCATTTGCTGCTTAGATGGTTTTAAAGATCAAGTTGTAGGTAATGTATTAGAAGAAGGGGTCAGCCAAGTCTGGCAAGGAGAAAAGCTGCAACAAGTTAGGCATTATCATGAAACAGGACAATTTCAAAAAGTGCCATTTTGTTTAAAGTGTGAACGATGGGCATCTAATCAGTATACCGAAGAAGTGGTTGATGGCATTCTGATCCGCCGCTCCCCTGAGTATACTTTTTATAATAACCCTGCTCGTTTAGCAAATTGGAACAAAAACGTCCGTCACACAGACTCTTAGGGATCGTAATGCCTCATACTTGTACTTTTTCGCAATGGTTCAAAAGCTTTCTAATTAACTCAGGTGTTAAAACCCACCACACCTTAATTGTTCATAGCGCAATCAGGGAGCTTGCTCGCTTAGGTATAAGAGCACAAAACATCTGTGATGTTTTACAAAATGAGGTGCTCCCTGCGGGTAACTTACTGATGCCAACAATGACTTGGAGAACCGTGACACCCCAGTCCCCTGTTTTCGATAGTAATCTAACACCTTCTCATACAGGGGCATTAACTGAATATTTTAGGAAAAATTTAGCTCAAGCGAGAAGTTTACACCCTACTCACTCTGTCGCTGGAACAGGCCCAGATGCCAAGTGGTTACTCAATTCACACGATGAAATTGGCACGCCATGTTCAAAATACAGCCCCTACGGCTTAATCACTGACAGTGAATTACTTAGCAATACATTTGTGCTCCTCATACAGGTAGGACTAGAAAGCTGTACCTTTATTCATCACTTTGAAGAGCAAGCTGATTTAGATATTTACTTAAAGCCTGAAAGTGAAGCTGAGCAGTATCAATTAATTGCACCTCAAAAGCATAAAACATTTACTTTGAGAGCACATAATAAACGCACTCGAGATTTCCATCAGTTTGGTCCTGCTTTATTTCAACAGGGCGCACTTTTTATAGAACATTATCATGGTATTACTTTTACATTAATAAAAGCAGAAAACATGGCTAACACACTCACACAGGCCTTCAATAAAAGCCAGCATGCAACATTAGCAAGCTTTTCTTACTTGCGTTAGGTGTGGCGTAAAAACCGACTATAAATACAATTTGAGATAACTTTATGAATATTCTGCTTTATGGGATCAACTCAATTACTTCAAGCTTAACCACTGAATTAAAAGAACTTAATAATTTAGAGTACGCTTGCACAACAGGAGAGCAGTTCTTTGGAAGTATAAAAGCACACACATTATCAGAGCTTGTTCCAGAGAGTTACGAAAAAGTCATAATATGCTCAATGTGTGTAGACGAAATTACGAATGACTTAGTTGCAAAAGGCTTTGACATAAATAAAATTTATTTTTTTAACTCAGCAACTTGCACTGTTCAATCTTGCCAAGCAAAGCTTGTGGCCCCTGTAAAAGATACTGATATTCTTTATAGTGTTTTTGACCTATCCAGAAATATTGCTAGTTTCGATGTAGTCTGGCTTGCCACTCGTGCCGAACTGGAGCGCCAAAAACGAGGCCTTAAAAAAATACACTTTGTCATTATTCCCAGAGAGCAAAACGACATTAACGCTCTCGCCGTTAGAACAAATTATGAATACCATGATGAATTATGGCGATTAAGTCATATTATAGTTCCAACTCTTAGGAGCTTGCAGGCTACAAGTGCCGTATCTGAGTTCTCAAACAAACAGCAAGCCTATGACTTTTTAAAACAATTTAAAAACGAAAACCTATTCCCTCGTGATTTCAATGACTCACTTAAAGGGCACCTTGTGTGCTTTGATGATCTAGATGAGCATAAGTCAGTAGGTCGCTCTATCGAAGTATTTGAACCAAGTGATATTGCAAAAAACTTGGTAAATTCTTTTATCAATTCACGACATCTTGAAGGTAAGAAGTTGATTACTTTTACTATTCGTGAATACGAAGTTCATCAAGATAGAAACTCAACCCTCGATGTATGGCTAGAGTTTGCCAAAACACTGGATACAGAGAAATTTGCCCTTATTTTGATCAGAGATACTTATAAATCTGCGGAGCCATTGCCAAAGCACCTACAAGGGTTTATTGAGTGCCCGCTTGCATCAATTGATATTCAAGTTCGAATTGCATTGTTCCAAGCCGCATACATAAATCTTAGTTCAGCAACAGGTCCCAGCTTTTTGCCCTACTTTATTCCCAATGCCCCTTCTATTCGCTTTATGCAAGTCTCAAACGATCACTTTGCCACTAGTGAAGAGTATTTTAATACGCCAGGTTTCAACTTTGGCTCAAAACCCAGTTTTGCTGAAGCAGAGCATCATGAAGTAATTTGGCAAAAAGAAGCACTTGAGCCACTCAAAGTTGCATTCAATAAGCTACATACCTATTTAGGAAAAGAATAATGCAAGAACAGACAAAGCTGGCACTACATGGCGGTAAACAATCTGTCACTCTACAAATTCCCCCAAGAAAGGCATTTTCCTCATTGGAACAACAAGCTATTCAAGATGTTGTTGACCACTATAATCGCTTAGATATAGACCCAGGGTATGGTGGTCAATTTGAGCAAAAATTTTGCAATGAGTTTTCTAACTTTATGGGAGGAGGACATACTACCGCAGTTGCAACGGGTACAGGTTCAATTTTCGTTGCTCTCGCCGCTCTTCAGTTGCCTAAAGGTAGCGAAGTCGTCATGACTCCAATAACCGACCCTGGCGCTCTGAATGCAGTAACACTTCAGGGCTTTAAAGTATCGTTAGCTGACTCTAAACCCGGTTCAACACAATCGAATTGGCAACAAATAGAGCAAGTAATAACAGATAAAACCAAAGCCATCGTGATTGTTCATCTTGGCGGGTATGCCTGCGATATAGATACAATCGTACATGAAGCACATAAAAGAAATATTTTAGTCATCGAAGATTGCTCACAAGCAACAGGAGCTTTATACAAAAATCAAAAAGTTGGTACCTTTGCTGATGTAGCTGCGTTTTCTACCATGAGTAGAAAAAGCTTAATGTCAGGTGGAAGCGGCGGCTTAGTTTACACTCGAAGTAAACAATTACACCAGATGGTCACTGCGCATGCAGACCGAGGAAAACCAAAGTGGCAAGAGAATTTTGAAGAGAGAAATGCCAGCCAATATCTATTTCCTGCTCTTAACTGGAATACCGATGAAATTTCATGTGCGATAGGCAGTGCTTCGCTTGCAAGGCTTCCTTCTACAATAAAAAATAGAAATCAGTTTGTTAATCGCTTAATAACACTGTTAGCTAACTCAAAACTATTTTCTGTCGATGAAATTAGCGGTGTTGGTAGCCCTTTTTTCCTGACTGTATATTTAGACTTGTCACTTTTAAACTGCGAAAAAGACGAGTTTTGTAACGCTTTAATCGCAGAAGGGATCCCATTAAACCCTCACTACAAGTTTGTAATTAACGAATGGCAATGGGCTGAACCACATCTCACGAACAATAAAAAAACGCCAAACGCTGTGGATGCCAGAAACCGCTCATTTAATATTTATGTCAATGAGAAGTATACCTGTGATCTTGCAGAGCAATTTGCTTTCGCAATGAATAAAGTTGCAGCTTATTATCTAAAATAAGTAATGTATGGTGCTGATTATTTAGAAGTTAAACTATAACTTGTGGTATGAATAATGCAGCTAAATAAGAAGATTAAATAAAGTAGACACAACTATGGTTATTTGGATAACAGGCCTGCCTGGTGCAGGTAAAACCACAATCGCGAAGCAATTACTCAATACCTTGCAATCGCAAAACCTGCACGCCAACCTATTAGACGGGGATGAACTTCGTAGCGTGTTAGATAACCCAGGGTACGACAAAGAGTCTAGACAAAAATTAGCATACGTTTACTCTGGGCTGGCCAATTTAATCGCGAGTCAAAATACAATCGCAATCGTAGCGACAGTGGCGATGTTTGACGAAATCAGGGATTGGAACAGAGCAAATCTTGATAATTATTTAGAGGTATTTGTGAAAGTGTCTGACGATGATTTATTGCAAAGAAATAAAAATAACCTCTACTCCAAAAGTAATAAAAAATCGAATGTCTATGGTAAAGATATACCAATAGAACTACCTAAAAGGCCAGATATAATTATAGAAAATAACAACCACAGCTCTATTAATATGCACGTAGATACTATTATTTCAACGCTTAAATCTGCAATGAATATAGCAGACGATGCAAAAACACTGAAACAGGCTTAAATATGCCGCCCTTTATTAACCCATTCACACACTGGACTGTTGAGCATATCCCTACTAACGCCACCATCGCCATTTATGGCGCTGGTGAATTAGCTAAAGTGTTATTACAAGAAATCACTAAAAAAAAACGTACCGATATTCATATTAAGTTCTTTTTAGATAGCTTTGAAGCTGGTATCTTCAAGGGTTTTGAAGTGAAGAAGTATCGTAATAATGAAAATTATGATGTTGACTTTATTCTTATTGCCTCAATGTATTGGCCAAATATTATAATTACAAATCCAAAAGAAGATCGATTTAAAGTTTATAAAGTTGATAATTCTATTTTTAAGCTTTCTATTGTTGATGATGCGCAAAAATCCATTTTCCGCCGTAATGCAAGAACTGGTTCTAAAGACATTGAGCTATTAATGCTTAACCAAGGCGCTACTCAGCAGTATGTTGATATCACTGATAATCAATATAAAAATTACTTTAAATTTGCATTTACAAGGCATCCAACAACTAAGTTTTTATCTGGCTACGCTTGGTATGTGATTGAGACATTAAAGTTCAATACTGGAAAGAAAGAGCATATTAACATTCGCCCTGTTTTAGAAGCTATGCATATTGACTGCGATACTCCTTCTCTGCTGGAGTTTTTAAACACTTATATGACTCTTGAAGAAAGCGAAAGAGACTTTCACTTTTGGGGGCAAACACAGCAACTTGGTGATGACCTAGACTTTATTGGTAAGCTAGAAAATATTCATAATGATCTTGCGCACGTTAATCACCTGACTGGCCTATTCAATAATGTGTCACTCACTCATAGCTCAGCAAAAAAGTTGGCTGATTATAAAAAAAGCGTACCAAATGAGTGCCTAAAAATAATTGAGGCTATATTTCATCAAGATTATTTACGCTTTGGGTATACACCTTAACTATTTACGAGATTAAAAATGACAAAAACAGTTTATATTGGCATGAGTGCCGACTTAGTGCATCCGGGACATATGAACATCATCAAAGAAGCTGCAAAGCTTGGTGATGTTATAGTTGGGCTACTTACAGATAAAGCAATTGCCTCGTATAAGCGCCTGCCTTACATGAACTACGCACAACGTTATGAAGTAATTGGAAATATTAAAGGTGTAACTGAAGTTATTCCTCAAGAAACATTAGATTACAGACCCAATTTAGAAAAACTCCAACCCAACTTTGTTGTTCATGGTGATGATTGGCAGCAAGGCGTGCAAAAGAAAACACGCGCACAGGTCATTGAATGTATTTCTCAGTGGGGAGGTGAGCTTGTTGAAGTACCCTACACAGTCGGTATTTCCTCTTCTAATCTAAATAAAAGCTTAAAAGAAATAGGCACCACACCGGATGTCAGAAGAGGCCGCTTAAGACGCCTTATCGAAACCAAAGCACCTGTGCGAATATTAGAATCTCATAATGCCTTAAGTGCCCTAATTGCTGAAAATTTAAAAAGCGAACTCGGTGTTGAGTTTGATGGTATTTGGAGTAGCTCTTTAACGGACTCTACTAGCAAAGGAAAGCCTGATATTGAAACAGTCGATCTTACTTCTCGTATCACGACAATTAATGAAATTTTTGAAGTGACAACTAAGCCACTTATTTATGATGCAGATACAGGTGGTATTGCTGAGCACTTTGCATTCACTGTTAGAACACTAGAAAGAACCGGTGTATCAGCTGTGATAATCGAAGATAAAATTGGTCTTAAAAAGAACTCTCTACTTGGAAACGATGTATTCCAACAACAAGATACTATAGATAATTTTTGCGCTAAAATCAGCGCAGGTAAACGAGCGCAAATAACTGACGAGTTCATGATAATTGCTCGTATCGAAAGTTTAATTCTTGAACAAGGTTTAGAAGATGCGCTTTTACGTGCAGACGCTTATTTAGCCGCGGGTGCTGATGGTATCATGATCCACTCTCGTCAAAAGTTACCTGATGAGATTCTTGATTTTTGTAAACGCTTCAGACTAAAGCATCAAGATGTACCTATTATAGTTGTTCCGACTAGCTTTAACGAAATCACTGCAACAGAACTCGCTGGTGCTGGAGTCAATATCGTCATTTATGCAAACCATATGCTTCGTGCTGCATACCCTGCAATGAAAGAAACAGCGATAAGTTTACTCAATCATGATCGTTCATTTGAAGTCGAACAAACATTATTGTCTGTAAAAGAGATCTTGTCACTGATTCCAGGAACAAACTAATATGATTGCTGTATCACAGTTTTGTCAGTTGCTAAAAAGTAATAGTATTGATTTCTTTGCTGGCGTTCCAGACTCCTTACTGAGCTCATTTAGTCAATATTTAGAAAGCTCAGCGTCAGGAAAACAACACATAATCACTGCCAATGAAGGGAGTGCAGTTGCACTGGCATTAGGGCACCACTTGGCAACAGCCTCTACGCCTTTGGTATATATGCAAAATTCAGGATTAGGAAACGCTTACAATCCTTTAGTTTCTCTCGCAGATCCTGAGGTGTACTCTATTCCTATGGTATTGCTAATTGGCTGGCGGGGACAACCAGGGATAAAAGACGAACCACAGCACAAAAAGCAAGGTGCCATCACCCTGTCCACATTAGAAACGATGGGTATTCCTTATTTGCAACTCAATGCTAGCACTGAGAATACATCAGACGGTGTCAATCAACTGATCAAAAAAGCTAAAACTGAATCGAGGCCCGTTGCTATTGTTGTATCAAAAAATACTTTTTTAAACGACATGGTAGAAAAAGCCTCAGTGGCACCACCAACTTCACTCTTTACAAGAGAAAATGCAATTGAGTTAATCGTTAAATCACTACCCACTAACGCTAAGGTAGTCTGCACAACAGGCATGGCATCTAGGGAGTTATTTGAACTTCGAGAAAAACAGTCACAACCACATAACAATGACTTTTTAACAGTCGGAGGAATGGGACATGCCAGCCAAATAGCATTAGGCGTAGCAATGTATGACAAAAATGACATAGTTTGCATTGATGGCGATGGCGCCGCGCTCATGCATATGGGCAGCTTAGCGATTAATGGCAATAGCCAATTGCCTAACTTTAAGCACATTGTGCTTAACAATGGTTGCCATGATTCTGTAGGCGGCCAAGCAACATTAGGCAAACAAGTCGAGTTGACTCAAATTGCCAGAAGCTGTGGTTATCACTTTAGTGAACGAGTAACTAGCCAAGACGAATTGAATAGTGCTTTGCCTAAATTATTCGCCTCTTCCTCACCTGCTTTTCTAGAAGTTGTTATTGATAGAGGGCGCAGACAAGGTTTGGGTAGACCCACAGAAACTCCACTACAATGCAAATTGGCATTTATGAAGTGTGATGAGAATAATGAATCTAAAGATGACTCAAAAAATGAACCAAGAGATTAATTATCATGAATTAGGAGCTATGCTCTGTGAGCATCTAAATATATTGCTTATTTCAGGTAAGTCCCTTGAGAAAACCCAAATAAAACAAAAGCTGAGTTTGGACTCTCCTCAATTTCACCGTTTCAGTGAGTTTTCCGAAAACCCAACTATCCAAGAGGTTATACTGGCTAAAACTCATTTGGAAAAAGTTAACGCTACAGCAATCGTAGCGATTGGCGGAGGGACAGCAATTGATATTGCTAAATTAACCAAGTATTACAAAGGCAATGATTTATCCACTGATGAAACAACTCCGCCAATTGTCGACAACATATCGAGCATTCCCATTTTTGTGATCCCGACGACTTTTGGATCCGGTAGTGAAAGTACTAGCTTTGCAGTCATGTACATACAGGAAAAGAAATTTTCAATTACTCACCCCGACTTACTACCTAACTTTTATTTATTAGACCCTGACTTATCTCGTAGTTTACCCCTGTACACAAAAGCGTCGGCTTGTTTAGACGCGCTTTGTCAGGCCATTGAATCTTACTGGGCAAATTCGGCAACATTAGAGAGTCGACAAGATGCCATCTTTGCAATCATTCACATCGCAAAGTACTTTGAGGATTTTATAACTGCTCCAACTTCTAGAGTTGAAACCATAATAGCTGAGGCCAGCAATCGAGCTGGTAAAGCAATAAATGTAACAAAAACAACTGCTCCACATGCACTCTCTTATTTCATATCTCAACAATATAATATCAGTCATGGCCATGCTGTTGCTTTGTGCATGCTTAACATGTTTAAAATCAACGAAGAAAAAGCATACCAATTAGCAGATTACAATCTGATTAAAACCCTTAGGGAAATTTACAGTGCATTAGGGGTGAGTTGTGCAATAGAAGCGCGTATGATATATAAGTATTTTCTTATGAAAGCGCATCTAACTAGCAGCTTTAGTGAGCTAGGCCTATCAAGTATTGATAAAGTGAAACAAGTGATAAACTCTGTAAACCTTGATAGGTTAAAAAATCATCCGATAGAGCTCAAGCCCAATGATTTAAAACATATATTTATTGATGAATAACTACAACGATGAAAAGAATAATACTAGTTCAAGGTAACTTCGATGTACTGCACCCCGGTCATATCCGATTATTAAAATTTGCCAAAGAGTGCGGTGATTGGCTCATTGTAGCCGTAAATAGTGACGCCACAATGTCTGTAAAGAGTCGTGTAAACGAAAATTACAGACTAGAACTAGTCAAATCGCTAGAATGTGTTGATGATGCTTTCCTAACAACTTATTCAGCAAGTGAGTTAATTGAAAAACATAAACCTCACGCTGTCGTGAAGGGTAAAGAGTTTGAAGAAAGGTATAACCCTGAGTTAACAGCATTAAACAGTTATGGCGGAAAACTAATTTTTGGCTCGGGCGAATTCGAAGCAAATGCAGAACAATTTGTTAAACGCGTAGAGTACTTAAAAAATAACTTTGATTACTCAGAATCCCAAGCCTATGCCCAACGCCATAATATTGATTTAGTTTCTATGAATAAATGCCTTGATGATGTTAAACATGTTAGAGCAACAGTGATTGGTGAGATAATAGTTGATGAATATGTACAAGGAACAGCCGTAGGACTTTCCCAAGAAGATCCTACTATTGTTATGACTCCAAATAGAACAGATACCTTCCTTGGTGGTGCAGCAATTACTGCCGCACATATAAAATCTATCGGAGCTAAGGCTGTAAATTTAATCTCCGTATTAGGAAATGATGAAGCTGCCACATTCGCTAAAGAAAAAGTAAAAAACTATCAGGTAACGCCTTACTTCTATCTAGATGACAGTAGGCCGACTCCGCTAAAAACAAGATATAGAGCCGGAAGCAAAACACTACTACGCGTGAATGAAGTTAGACATCACAAAATAGCGAAAGACATACAGGATGCTATTTTCGAACAAGTAGAAGCACTATTACCTAACACTGATCTGTTAGTATTTTCTGATTTCAACTATGGTGTATTGCCCACGTCTCTAGTTCAGCGTTTAACTACCTTATGCAAACAATATGATGTAAAGCTCGTTGCCGATAGTCAAACCTCATCACAAGTTGGTGATATATCACGCTATTTTGATATGGATCTAATTACACCGACAGAAAAAGAGGTTCGTGTTGCTCTTAATAACCCTGATGATGGATTAGTAATACTTGCACAAAAGCTTACAGAAAAGTCCCATTCAAAGAACTTAGTCATAACCCTGGCAGAGGAAGGAGTATTGATCCATAAACCCAGTCGCGACCTTAAAAATTGGGAAAATGACAGGTTACCTGCAATCAATAAACATGCTATTGACCCAGCAGGTGCAGGTGACTGTTTTTTAGCAGCAAGCTCACTTGCTCTCGCGGCTAATGCATCCCCTTGGCATGCTTACTATCTAGGAAGTCTAGCCTCAGCTTGTCAGGTTAGTACTACAGGAAATACCCCCTTATCTTTGTCATTATTAAAGCAGACTGTTGAGGAGTCATTTAGTTAAATGAAAGCAATTTTACTTGCCGCAGGCCTCGGCACCCGATTAAGACCCATCACAAATACTATTCCGAAATGCCTTGTCCCAATTAATGGGAGACCACTATTAGCACTATGGTTAGAAAAATTAGTTAACCTTGGTGTAGAAGAGATACTTATAAATACACACTACTTTGCTGAGCAGGTTGAAGAGTTTATCAAAAATTCACCCTACAAAGAGAAAATGACATTAGTTAAAGAAGAAAAATTACTTGGTACTGGTGGCACTTTAATCACAAACGTAGGCTTTTGGAAAGATGACACAACCTTGGTGATACATGCCGACAATTATTGCGAAGATGATTTAACGAACTTAATAAAAGCCCATAACGAAAGGCCTAAAGGCTGTGAAGCCACATTACTCCTTTTTAAAACCAATAACCCTGAAAGTTGTGGCATAGTTACATTAGATAATTCAGGTGTAATCAACGGGTTTTACGAAAAAAAGCCAAATCCTCCTGGCAATTTGGCAAGCGGCGCACTATTTGTATTCTCCCCCGGTGTTTATTCTAAATACTTTTCTCATTTTAAAGTTAACTCAGCTTATGAAATCAGCTTAGATTTTGTACCTCTACTAATTAATAAACTTTATAGCTACCAAACCAATCTCCGCTACATTGATATTGGTACACCTGCTGCATACCAATCAGTGCAAGGTTAGCGTACCGGTCTGTACGCTCATCGTTATCGCAAAATGTACCTATCTTATTTTTCCAGCGCAGCTATTTGCCCTGAATTCAAATAATCACAAAACTTTTTATAGTTTTCAGCAAAGTATAGTTTCATATCAATAATATATTGCTTCCATAGTTCAAAAAGTTCATTAAACTTTTCTAGAGTAAAGTCAGTGTCTTCATAACTGTAAAGCAAGGTAATCATTGGACAATGATAATAAAGTAATGACCCTTTAAGTAAATGGAAGATATGCCCTAGAACAGTATTTTTAAATGAATAAACATAACGCTGTTGCCTTTTAAGTATTGCACTTGCCTCAGAGATAGAACTAAATGACTCATCCATAATTTCAAGTAAGTGTTCACATGCTTCCGTAAAACGATGTACTTGATAATCAGAGTCAGATAAGTTTGTCATGGCTAATCGTTCAAAATAACTATTTTTAATAGCCTCAACCAGTATTGGTTTGTCTATATCATATTGATGATCAATTAACTCACCACTTGCTAAAGGGTGGGCTCCCTCGATCCAAGCGCCATTACCAACATTAAAAACATCCCGCTTAGGATAATGCGCAATGAGTTTCTCTAATTGACTACGTGAAATTTTATAAAGATCATTCGTGAAAACGAAACTATTTCCTAAATTCCCTTTTAATTTACTTTGAGTAACAGGAGCACAAGCTATCCCCTCTTGATCACTTTCTGACTTCTTGTAAAAACTGTGTGTACTGTGATGTTTACCTGATGGAAAACTACCATTATCTACACCGAATAAATAAACATTTTTAAACCCAAAGTTCAGAAAAAATGATAATGCTGTATTTGCTACAAGCGGGTTACAATATGGAATATATGGTAACATTTTCTCATTTTTAACTAACATTAAGGAATTTATTAAGTCACTGCCAGCTTCATTGCCCTTAAGTGCAAGACCGGTCCATTTGTATAAGTCATTTGTAGCTGGATGAACCATATTAACTGCTAGTAAATTTACCTTTTGATAAACTTCTTTAGGTAATGAATCTTCAACAATTTTATAATTTGCATAAGGTCTTTCGACTAAAACATGAAAGTCTGCCTGAACACCAACCTTCTCTAACGAAGCTAATGCCGAACCTGCAGCTACCACAATCCCCTTATTTTGATTGTCTATCAAGTAATCTATCGCCTCATCGAGAGAAGGACCATTACCAACCACAAAAACAGGTAATTCTAATAAAGGCTCAGGTAAACGCTTCTTATTTGTTAAGAAGCTTTGATCTTTCTCTAAATGCGAAATTGAATGGGCTAACCCCGTGATTGCATCATTAAAAAAGCCATGCCCCATTTGAAATCGAAAATACTCCCTACCCCAATCTGATATTAGCTCATTTATTTTGCTATCTGGTGTATGCTGAAAACAAAAACTTCTTACTGCAGAGAAGGCACCAACTTCTTCTACAAGATGTTCAAGATCATTAATAAAGTTATTCTTATCAACTCCTAAATGAAAAAATAAACAATTGCCTTGTTTATCTATTTTTTCAATAAGTTGATACCAATCAGTACAAAATAAACTTGCATAAAACTGCTCAAAATCGGGCTCTATCAAAAACAAATAATCAAACGTAGTCTCTTTAAGCAACTCAGTTACATGATAACCCAGCCCAATACCAAAAATGATACCTGAAGGAAATGTATCTGGTAATTTGGTTAGTTTACTTTTTTGATAATCTCGAACTTTTCTCATATGACGGCCAAGCTTTGCCATATAACTGGAATGAAGGCGGGTATCCACTTCATTATCAGGGTAACCTGTGTAATCTGTTAGACTAAATGCTGGATTGTGAGTTTGCTTTTGTACCTGCTCCTTGGCCTGCTTGATTGGATCTTGAGAGTATAAAGGAGTTGAAAAGCCATTCGGCACAAAATTACCGTGTCCAGACTTCGTCACATGAATACAAAAATCTTCTTTTAATTCATAGTTTGAAAGAGCTTCGACTATTTCTGGGTAATACTTTTGTAAACAAACCCAATTTTTCTCAAAACGCTCATTCGCTTCTAGCGCAAATTGCTGCTCTCTTAATTCATGTGCTTGAACTTCTGTAAGTTTTTCTTGTAGCTCATCTATTTGTGACTTGATATCATATGGAGAGGTCATGTAGTACCTACTTGATTTGATTGTATAAACCAACTTTCTTTTTATTTTTTATTAATTTACTTATATCTTGTCTTTTTTGTGACTGTAACTTTATAAGTTTGTTGGTAATTTCATTAACTCTGTTTTGAATATTTTCTAATACAGGATACTGATTAACGCAGATTTTTTCAGAGTTGGAGAAAGTTTTTTCCAGCGATGATTGAAAAGAGTTTAATTCTTTTGACGTTTCATCGAATTCATTAGCTTCTAATTGCTCTTCAATTTTTTCAATTTGAAGTAAAAGTTCATTAAGCTTAGCTTGCATGGGCGCTATTTTCAGCAAAAGTTTGATTACGGATTTCGGCAGGTATAGCATCCCATGCAGATTTTATTTCTTTCAGTAAGTTAGACACTTCAGAAACGATTTCAGGATCATTTTTAATACTTGCATCTAATAAACGGTCTATCATATATGAGTATAAAGCATATAAGTTTTCTGTCACTTCACCACCCACCTCAAAGTCTAAACACCCTCGAAGAGCCTCCAGGATTGCAGATGCTTTTGATAAATGCTCACTTTTAGCTTCTAAATGCTTTTTCTCAATAGCTACTTTTGATAGCACCATTTTTTCTAATGCACCCGCCATCAACATTTGAATAATCTCATAACGGTCTGCACCAGCAACTCGTGTTTTGAGGGCCTCTTTTTGATAATTTTTAACTTTTGCGTTGTACATATAATTCACCCATTAATTTATCAATTTAAAACTTTCTTCAACTTTATTTAGACTTTGTAAAACCAGGTAAACTTGATAACTGTGCACTTAAGTAAGTTTGAGTCGATTGCATTTGCGCTAACAGCACGTCTAAGCCAGCATATTGCTGACGAAGCCTTGCTTCTAACTCTTCCATTCTATATTCATGGTTTATAACGTCATCTTCTAAGTCATCAAGTTGAGAATTTAAATTAGTTTCTCGTTGGTTCATGATTCCTTTAGAGTCTAAGTAATTGTCAAAAAGTGATTCTAACTGTTTTGCTATCCCATTTTCACCAGCAAAAGCCTTGCCAATATCATCATAGTTTTCATCCATAGCTTCATTTAAACTACGGACTAAGCTAGACTTTTCTAGGTATCCCTCTTTGTCAACTCCTAGGCCAATATCAAAAATACTCGAAAAAGGACCTGCGTCAGTAAGGGGGGTTGAGAGTGCATTGATTAGTTGTGAATCAAATGAGCGTATAGTCGAATCAGCATTCAAAGGTTTACCAACACGAGTTTGCAAGCCAATTTGACCTATTAGATTATTATAGTTCGCGATAAACTCATCAACTAGCTTGGTAACACTTTCAGTGTCTACATCCACAGATAACTTTGCCGTTTCACCGTCAACACTTTGTCGCTTTGCAACAATTGTCATGTCTTGTACAGCATCTTTAAAAGTATTGGTATCATTAACAATTGAAATACCATCCACTTTAATTTCTGCACTTTTAGCTTCATCACCTGCTGCAATTGCAATCCCGCCTGCAGTCACACCATCGTTAGCAAGTGTTGATACATTATCAAGTTCCGCAGTATCGTTGGTAATAACTAAATCATTACCTGTACCTGATACATTTGATGTAAGGACTAACTTTGATTCTGTCCCCGTGTTAATGATATTCGCTGTAACACCAAAGTTATCATCTGAATCATTAATCGCATCACGTAAGTCAGCAAGCGTTGCTCCCGCATCCAGAGATAAGTCAAAGCTTTTATCACCCGCGGCGAAAGACAAAGTACCACCAGAAGCTGTAACAACATCATCTGTTGAGGTAAATAGCCCAGCATTAGATGTCGCCCGACTACCCTGCGCAAGTTCAACCACTTCAATATTGAAGTCCCCTGGTGAAATATCAGATGTTGGTGTTACTGATATCAGATCGCCATCATCACTAGTCGGTTGCTTAATATTCGCAATACGCTTGTTAAAATTATCAATATCAGCAAGCTTTTCGATAGTATCCTGAAGCTTTGACATAGCTGATTTAACTTCACCCAACGAAGAGAGTTCAACCTGCAAGGACTCTTCTTTTTCTGCAAAAGCTTGTAGTTTAGGGGTATTCTCAGCTGATAGTGTCGCACTGATTATGCTTTCTAGATCAAGTCCAGAGCCAACCCCTGCTGATGTAATTAATGCCATTGTAATACTCCTAAATACTAAACTTTATGCAGTTCTATCGAACAACAAACCTTTATTGGTTAATTTATCGGCAAACTCTTCTAAAGCTTTAGCCACTTCACGAAATTCTTCTGTTGGGATCTCCCGAATAACTTCATCGTTTTCTCTATCAAGAACTTTTATAATAGGTGGTTCCCCTTTTTCATCAAATTCAAAAATTAAATTTGTTGATGTAACTGGGATATAGCTATTAAGCTTGTCTAAATTTTGTTTTACTTCGGCAATAAGATCTTTTTTGTCTTTTTGCTCCGCTTTGGTTGCCATCTTAATATCGACAGCTTCCCTTCTAGCAATTTCTGTGCCTTTACTTGCTTTAATGTCATCTATTTCGGCTTTTAAATTTACAGAATTACTGCCACTAGTAAGGTTCTCATTAGACCTTTGTGTTGAATTAAGATCTATCATCGTAACACCTCAAAATTTTCACTCTTAAAGAGTATAAGCCACTTCAGTAAAAAATACCTATGTCCAAAGTGGCTTATAAATCAAGTATATTAACCAAGTAGCGACAGAGCTACCTGAGGACGTTGATTTGCTTGACTTAAAATTGATTGGCTAGCTTGTTGTAAGATTTGCATCTTAGTTAAGTTCGCTGTTTCTTGCGCGAAGTCTGTATCTTGGATACGTGATTTCGCAGCACTTAGGTTTTCAGCAATATTCGATTGGTTACGAATTGTTGATTGAAACCTGTTCTGTACTGCACCAAGCTCAGCACGTTTTTTATCAACTACAGCGATTAGTGAATCCATACCCGCAAACACTTTTTGTGCATTAGCTTGTGACGAAACACTTATACTATCAGCCTTAAATACGTCCGCAAAGGCAATTGACGATGCGGCAGCATTAGTCAATGAACTTATTCCAGCAGCTATATCGCCGTAGCCTTTTTCTGTCAAAGCACTCGCAATGCCTGCAATACCTGACAATGTAAAACCATTATTAGCTGCAATCGAATAACCACTGCCATCAGCCTGTGTTGTATCTGTCCCAACGTCTTTCATACTAAAGCCAATGGTTTGTACTGCATCTGAACCTACTTGGAATTTTGCATCGTAAGTGCCATCCAGAAGACTCTGACCACCAAAAGTGGTATCTTTGGCTACACGATTTACTTCCTTAGAAAGCGACTGAATCTCTTCTTGAAGAGCTAAACGGTCTTCATCTGTATTTGAGCCGTTTGATGCTTGTTGTGCAAGTGTGCGAATACGTTGGAACATAGACGTTACTTCGTCAAGCGCACCTTCAGCTGTTTGTGCAAGTGAAATACCATCGTTTGCATTTCGATTGCCTTGATTTAAACCATTAACTTGACTTGTTAAACGGTTAGCAATTTGCATACCGGCCGCATCGTCTTTCGCACTGTTAATGCGTAAACCTGATGAAAGGCGTTGAAACGATGTATCGAGTGAATTGCCAGATTTCATTAACTGGCGCTGTGCGTTCAAAGAACTCACATTAGTGTTTACATATAAAGCCATATTAGCCTCCGCTTTATCATTTTATAGTTAAACAGCGGGATACCCCTACCCTGCTATCTAACCGACATAGAGTCCTAGAAAGATAGTTCTCTAACTCGTTTATCGTCTGATAAAGCGAAAGCTTTAGCTTTATTTGTAAATTTTTTGACTAATTTTTAAATTTTAGCCTTGTAACAAGCTTAGAGCCGCTTGAGGTCGTTGATTTGCTTGACCTAAAATTGTTTGGCTTGCTTGTTGTAAAATTTGATTTTTAGTCAATTGAGCTGTTTCAGCTGCAAAGTCAGCATCTTTAATACGTGATTTTGCAGCGCTTAAGTTTTCAGAAATATTCGCTTGGTTACGAATAGTTGATTGGAAACGATTTTGTACCGCACCTAATTCAGCGCGCTTTTTATCAACTATAGCGATTAACGAGTCCATGCCTGCAAATACTTTTTGTGCATTAGCTTGTGATGAAACGCTGATACTATCAGCCTTAAATACATCTGCAAAAGTAATTGACGATGCATCAGCTCCAGTCATTGAACTTATTCCTGCAGCTAAATCACCGTAGCCTTTATCAGTCAAAGCACTCGCAATGCCTGCAATACCTGACAATGTAAATCCATTATTTGCTGCAATCGAATAACCACTGCCATCAGCTTGTGTTGTATCTGTACCCACATCCTTCATACTGAAGCCAATAGTTTGTACTGCATCCGCACCAACTTGAAAACTAGCAGAGTAAGTCCCATCTAGTAAATTCTGACCACCAAACGTTGTGTCTGAAGCTATACGATTGACTTCCTCTGAAAGCTGACGAATCTCTTCTTGAATTGCTAAGCGATCTTCATCCGTATTCGACCCATTCGCGGCTTGTTGTGATAAAGTTCTAATACGCTGAAAACTTGAGGTAATTTCATCAAGCGCACCTTCAGCAGTTTGCGCAAGTGAAATACCGTCATTGGCATTTCGGTTACCCTGATTTAGACCAAGAATTTGTGATTGCAAGCGGTCAGAAATTTGTAAACCGGCAGCATCATCAGCCGCGCTGTTAATACGTAGGCCTGATGAAAGACGCTTAAACGAGGTATCTAAATCACCACTGGTTCTATCTAGTTGTCTTTGTGCGTTTAGTGCACTCACGTTAGTATTTACATATAAAGCCATAATTTACTCTCTTCTTATCTGTCAAAGTAAAGCCACTTTTTAAAAGTGAACTTGACAAAGTGACCCTTACAACGGCAATTCTAAGTCGCCTAGGGCAAAAAACTGCCACTTTGCTGATTAGTTGATTAACTTAAAAGAATTAGAGCAATTAATAGGCCAACTATTAACTAAACACTTAAGAATGAGAAAAGGCTCCTAATAGGAGCCTTGGAAGAGATAAGTTTAAGAGTGGGTTCTTTTTCACAAACTATGGCATAATTTGTGCTTCACATTTTATGTTCTTACAAATGTTAGAACACTACTGTCAGGATTTTGAGCGCCTCCGCTTTACAATCCTATCTTAGCGCCTTTGTTAATACCCCATTAGACAAAGGCGCTTTTCTTTTAAGTCAAAGTTTTGACTTCACTTTAACTCAACCCCCCAACTATTAACCTAGTAAGCTTAATGCAGCTTGAGGACGTTGGTTAGCTTGACTCAAGATTGTTTGGCTAGCTTGTTGTAAGATTTGCATCTTAGTTAAGTTCGCTGTCTCTTGCGCAAAATCAGTATCTTTGATTCGAGACTGAGCTGCACTTAAGTTCTCTGAAATATTCGATTGGTTACGAATTGTTGATTGAAAACGGTTTTGTACTGCACCAAGCTCAGCACGTTTTTTATCAACTACAGCGATTAGTGAATCCATACCCGCAAACACTTTTTGTGCATTAGCTTGTGACGAAACACTTATACTATCAGCCTTAAATACGTCCGCAAAGGCAATTGACGATGCGGCAGCATTAGTCAATGAACTTATTCCAGCAGCTATATCGCCGTAGCCTTTATCAGTCAAAGCACTCGCAATGCCTGCAATACCTGACAATGTAAATCCATTATTTGCTGCAATCGAATAACCACTGCCATCAGCTTGTGTTGTATCTGTACCCACATCCTTCATACTGAAGCCAATCGTTTGTACTGCATCAGCACCGACTTGGAATTCAGCATCATAGGTTCCATCCAATAAATTCTGACCACCGAAAGTCGTATCTTTGGCTACACGGTTTACTTCTTTTGAAAGCGATTGAATTTCTTCTTGAATCGCTAGGCGGTCTTCATCAGTGTTTGAACCATTAGCAGCTTGTTGTGCAAGAGTACGAATACGTTGGAACATTGATGTTACTTCATCTAATGCACCCTCAGCAGTTTGCGCTAGCGAGATACCATCATTCGCGTTACGGTTGCCTTGATTTAAGCCGTTAATTTGCGATGTTAAACGGTCAGAAATTTGTAGACCAGCCGCATCGTCAGCCGCGCTGTTGATACGAAGACCTGATGATAAACGCTTGAATGAAGTGTCAAGTGAGTTACCAGAATTCATTAATTGTCTTTGAGCGTTTAATGAACTAACATTTGTATTTACATAAAGTGCCATGATATTTCTCCCGAAGTAAACTTATCATTTACTCTCAAACTTACTCTAATTAAGCGGTAACTGTTATTTGTTACTCTGCTTGGTTAATTAAGTTATCGGTCCGCTCAAAAAATCCTTTAGTG
>NZ_JAKEVN010000039.1:0-33294 GCF_022398505.1 Pseudoalteromonas sp. Isolate3
TCATCAACCCGCTTATTTACATCTAATAAGCTGATTTTAAGTGATTTATTTATGCATCAACATATTGAAAAACTGTATTTAAGCGCTAAGAAAGAAAAAAAATTAATAATTGGTCTAATGAGTGGTACCTCGTTAGATGGTCTTGATATTGCGCTGTGTGAAGTATCAGGGCAGGGTATGGACACTCGTGTAGAAGTATTAAAGTTTACTACGGTTGACTACGACGATGATTATAAAATGCGTGTAAAACGCGTATTCGCCAAGCGCGAGTGTGATCTTGAAGAAGTCGTCTTACTCAACCCTTGGATTGGCCAATTACATGGTGAAATGGTTGCCAAAACGTTAGCCAGCTGGGGAGTAGCAAAAGAACTTGTTGATGTGATTGCCAGCCACGGACAAACTATTTATCACTGCCCTAAAAACCAACACAAGCGACAAGAATATGGCAATGCAACTTTACAAATTGGTGATAGCGATCATTTAGCCGTGACTGCAGGCATTACCACCATAGGTGATTTTAGACAAAAACACATAGCAGCGGGTGGTGAAGGTGCGCCGCTTGCTGTATATGGTGATTATTTGTACTTCACAAGTACTAGTGAAAACCGCATATTGTTAAACATGGGCGGCATTGCCAACTTAACCTACTTACCAAAATCTGCTGATGCACGAGCGGTTTTTAGCTCTGATATTGGCCCAGGCAATACCATTATGGATGCCTATGTTCAGCGTTACTTCGCACCACTTCATTATGATAAAGATGCCGCTATTGCAACAAAAGGTACGGTAAATGAAGCTTTACTCAATGCGCTGTGTGATGATGCATTTTTTGGTTTAGGGTTTCCAAAAACCACAGGCCCAGAAGTGTTTAATCTAGACTATTTAGCAGCGGCACAAGCACGTTCAAATACGCAAGCGTTATCGCACTTTGATGTTATGGCAACTTTAGTGCAGTTTTCAGGAGTCATGATTGCCAAAGCAATTAACCAATGCAGTGAAGGCTTAACTGATGTGGCTGTATACGCCAGTGGTGGTGGGGTTCATAATCCATTATTAATGCAAGTTATTTTGGCTCATTGCCCAGAACTTACAGTAATCAATAACACTGATTCGTTGGGTATAAATCCAGATGCAAAAGAGGCTGTGTTATTTGCTATTTTAGCTAACGAATGTTTGTCGGGTGGACAACAACGATTTGGTAATACCAAGCAAGGGATCCCCGATATTACCATGGGTAAAATTAGCTTTGCTGATTAGAGCCTAGAAAAAGGCTAAAAAGCTTGCGCCAATATGACTGATGTAATGGCGTAAGCCATGGTTTTTAGCTTGCTCAGAAGTTAACAGCTCTGGTGACGTGCTCGCTGCAATGCTGACATCAAACTGGGCGCTGTCTTTAAGTGTTGCATGCATACCGTGTAGCATTAATTGCAATACAAATTCACCACTGTGAGTAACGTTTTCTAAGGTAAGCATAATAACGTGCTGTTCTAGATCGTGTTGCGTTAAAGTGTGCGCAGTAAAATACGCTGACTCACGGGCATCAGGGCGTGTTGCACTGATTGAGATCACATCACCTTCATGGGCATCATCTGGCAGCACACAACAAAATACAACACGCTTTTGCTCATTAGCCGCAAAATGCAATTGTTCATATTCCATAGTATGCGCAAGTGCAGCACATAAAGGATCTTCACTAGAGGGGAGTGCAAACGAAAGTTGCACCAAGGCACTGTCCATTACTTCTTCATTACGTTAGCTGATTAAATTAGCGTCAATTATTGATCAGTTAAATTACAGAATTATGACTATTGTCATATTACGGATTATTTATTTCAAAAACAGAGAAAAGTTGAATGTTTGATTCGTTTTGTCGGATTTAAGTCTCAACATATTTGATAATGAAATTGCGTTTATTAGTCGTTATTGCGAAAAGAGGCTCTTTCAAAAGCATGTAATTATCGACCATTTAGGCTTTATAAGCCTGATAAATCGCTTTTATCAGGCTATAACTCGTGGTTAGCAAATATGGTATTCGCCACGGGGTTTGTTGCTAAACATAAACGCTTGTAACTCAGATTTAAGAACTTCGACAATGTCGGTCGTAAACGGTGTTCTGATTTCACCTGAATCTAAATATCTAAGTAAATCAATTTCATGTATGAGAGCTGACTTAATAGAGTAGCTAATTGGATAAGTGACCTTAAATTGCTTGCGAGCTATCACATTATCGTGATTTTCAATGTCAACATAGAAAGTTAATTGATCATCTTCTTCGCAAAGGTTGCTGCAAGTTCCTTGCTCACGAATGCAATCTAAGACAATATTTCTGATGAAAATATCAAATTCGTTCATATTAATCCCTCAATTTTAGCCCATCCATTGGGTACAACTAAAATTTAGCAAAAAATAGTTAAATAGCCAACTCAATTTTGGTTCTTTTAGATTAATCCTCTCTGAGTGGGTTAGTTTAAAAGTATTGGGTGAGGATGTAGGGGGTTAGTCGGTAGAGATTTATCTATAGGGGGCGGTTTTAAGGCGCGCGAAACAAGTTTCACGCCTACGTTGTAGCAGCGGCTTTATGCCGCGTCATTGATAAATTTTTACGAGAAACGAGAAACGAGAAACGAGAAACGAGAAACGAGAGGCGAGGTAGACTCGTACCTCAACCCTCGTAACTTTCTTCTTCCCCCTAGAAACTCGCTAACTACTCCTAGAGCTTAAAGCCTAGCCCCTAAAACCTCCCGCCTGACTATCTCTGCGCCTTTACTCAATGCACTGAGTTTGGCACTTGCTATTTGGCGAGGGAGGGGGGCCATACCGCAGTTTGTGCATGGGTAAAGCTTGTCGGCATCAACATATTTAAGGGCTCCGCGTAATGTTTGCGCAACCTCTTCAGGGGTTTCAATTTCATTGCTTGCTACATCAATGGCACCCACCATCACTTTTTTGCCACGTATCAGCGCTAATAGCTCAATGGGGACGCGTGAGTTGTGGCACTCCAACGAAATGATATCAATATTCGACTTTTGAAGTTTTGGGAATACTTCTTCGTATTGACGCCATTCACTCCCCAGTGTTTGTTTCCAATCAGTGTTTGCTTTAATACCATAGCCGTAGCAAATGTGTACGGCGGTTTCGCACTTTAAGCCTTCGATTGCTCTTTCTAGGCACTTAATGCCCCAGTCATTAACATCATCAAAGAACACATTAAACGCAGGCTCATCAAATTGAATAATATCAACACCCGCAGCTTCGAGCTCTTTCGCCTCTTGGTTGAGAATTTTGGCAAACTCCCATGCTAGTTGTTCACGGCTTTGATAGTGGGCGTCATACAAGGTGTCGATCATGGTCATAGGCCCTGGTAATGCCCACTTTATTGGTTGCTTGGTCTGCGAACGTAAAAACTTGGCGTCTTCCACAAACACCGGCTTGCTGCGAGAAACCGGGCCAATTACACTTGGTACACTTGCTTCGTAACGGTTACGAATAGTCACTGTTTTACGTTTCTCAAAATCAACGCCATTTAAGTGTTCGATAAAGGTCGTCACAAAATGCTGGCGTGTTTGCTCACCGTCGCTCACGATATCAACGCCAGCTTGATGTTGCTCTTGTAAGGCAACGCGCAGCGCGTCTTGTTTGCCGTCGATAAGTTCTGCGCCTTGCAATTTCCAAGGCGACCATAAGGTTTCAGGTTCAGCGAGCCAAGCTGGTTTTGGTAAGCTGCCTGCTGTCGATGTTGGTAATAACTTTTTCATTTTTACTCTCTTTAAATCGCGTAGTTGGCAGACCATTTCTCAAGTACAGATTGATAAGGCTTAATAAAGTGTTGCTCAGTAAATTTACCTTGTGCAATCGCCAATTGGCTGCGCTCTTTACGGTCATAAACAATTTGCGTGATAGAGTGATCGGCGTTTTTTAAATTTGGTTGATAGCAACTACCCGCCACGGCATTGGCGTTATAAATTTCTGGACGGTAGATTTTCTGGAATGTTTCCATAGTGCTAATCGTGCTGATCAACTCTAAGTTGGTGTAATCGTTCAGCAAGTCACCAAAGAAATAAAACGCCAGCGGAGCAACTGTGTTTGGTGGCATAAAATAGCGCACCTGCAAGCCCATTTTTTTAAAGTATTGCTCGGTTAATGACGACTCATTTGGTTGGTACTCAGCACCTAAAATTGGGTGTTGGTTTTCTGTACGATGGTACGTTTTGTTATCAGACACACTTAAACAAATAACCGGTGGTTTTTTAAAGTTCTGCTTGTAAGTCTCTGAGTCAATAAAGTATTTAAAGAGTTTACCGTGTAAGTCACCAAAGTTTTCGGGAATGCTAAATTCGCTTTTCTCTTTGTTATGATCTAGCAGCAGTACGCTAAAATCATAATCACGTACGTAAGATGAAAAGTTATTACCAACAATACCTTCGATGCGTTCATTAGTTTGGTGATCAATGATATTGGTTTTCAATACTTCAATTGACGGGAATGCCTCTGTGCTTTGTGCAATTTCTAAATCAACAGAGATGATCTCAAGCTCAACTGAGTAGCGGTTGCCTTGCGGGTTATCCCAGTTTGCTAGCGCATTAAAGCGGCTATCAATCATTTTTAATGCATTACGTAAATTCTGCTGGCGACTTTCACCGCGAGCTAGGTTTGCAAAGTTTGTGGTAAGTCGTGTGCTATTTGACGGATGGTAATTTTCGTCGAGGCAAATGCTTTTAATTGTAAATCTGAAATCGTTGTTCATGGCAATGTATCCAAAAGTCCTGAGATAAATGATTGCTGCTCACCTTCCTTAAATCGCTAGGTCATTAACCTTAGGTTGCTCTGCAGCGCTAATAAATTTATACGTGGTCATCACCATGAAGAAAAACGTTTTTATTTCAGGTAAAACATGAGGCAGATTCATAAATATTTGCTGTTTTAGTAAAACATTTAGGAAGGGATAGTGAAAAAATACTTTAAAGCCACTTTGGACGTCTAGATTTCTAAATTGGTTTGTTAGAGTTGCAGTAATTTCATATAAAACGTGAGTAATATTCACTACTTAACCCTACTTTTGAGAACAACCTCGTACTTTATTGTTGATATACTCGTCTCCCTAAACCAACAACACAGACAAATACCATGAATGAATTAATCGTGCTTATTATCGCTTGCGCCATACTTGGTAGCGGGGTGGGCTTTTTAGCTGGGCTATTAGGAATAGGTGGAGGCCTAGTAATTGTGCCTATATTAAGCATGATCTTGCTGCACTTTCAGGTGTTACCTGCAAAGCAAGTGGTGCTGGTGGCGATTGCTACATCGCTCGCCTCAATTCTTTTTACTTCAACGTCATCAGCTATCGCTCACCATAAAAATGGCAATGTGCCTTGGCAATTGGCCCCGTGGGTGATGAGTGGGGTTGCACTAGGCGCCCTTATCAGTGGCTTTTTGGCTTCGCTATTACCCGCAAATGTGGTGCGAATAGTGTTTGCTGTGAGTGTGGTGCTTATTGCATTAAAAATGATTTTCAGCAGTAAAAATGACAGCCAAACAACACGCTCGCTACCTAATAAAAGTCTTTTAACACTTTATACAACCATCACAGGGGGGCTTTCTGCCATGATTGGCATTGGCGGTGGGGCGGTACTTGTGCCGTTACTGACGTTTTTCTCGGTCGATATGAAAAAAGCCATTGGCTGTGCTTCGGTGTGCGGTATTGTCATTGCGTTATTTGGCTCAGTGGGTTACATCAGCTCGGGCAGTCAGTACTTTACATTAAAAGAGGGCTTTGCTGGTTTTGTTTATTTGCCAGCCTTGTTTGGCATTGTTTGTACTTCGTGGTTTACCGCGCCATTAGGTGCAAAAGCAACGCATCACCTACCTGTCTCCACAATTAAAAAAATCTTTGCAGGGCTTTTGGTAATTATGGCTGTGAATATGCTAGCTAAATAGTATTAACGTATTAATTCGACAAGACGAAAGTCGTTTGTTAATGTCAGTTAAGCAGTTTTTAGGCTGCTTAACTGCCTTTTTTCGAAAGCTGTAGGCGCTATTTAAGGACTATTTTTTAAGGAATATGCTATGGATCGTCGGTGCTCTCAAACAAGAAAAAAAACGCTAAGCTCTTTATTTGTTGCTCTATCACTAATGGCTTTGCCAGTGACTGCTGAGCCAACAAAACCTCTCGAGACTCACCATGCTTTAATGGGGCAAATTCTCAGTGCAAACCAACATCCCCCCCTTACTGGTTTTGCACTTCATGTGATTGTTGATGATGGACATGCTTTTTCAACGGCAAAGCAAAGTAAAGAAAATGCGCCGCAAGTTATTAACCCAAATAGTTTATTTAGAATTGCCAGTGTGACCAAAACCTTCACTGCGGCAACGGTGCTTCGTTTGCATGAAGAAGGTAAATTAAACCTTGATACAACGCTCGATAAATTAATTTCTGGCGACTTTTTTACGCTTCTTGAAAGCGATGGCTATGCCCTTGATAAAATGACGCTAAAACAAGTACTGAGTCATACGGCAGGGTTATACGATCATGCCCAAAGCGAGCAGTATTTAGCTGGCATAATGGCAAATCCACAGCAAGATATTTCGATGCGCGAGCAAATTAAAAGGTGTGTAGAGTGGGGTGACCCAATTGGTAAACCTGGTCAGCGTTTCTCATATTCAGATACCGGTTATGTGTTACTCGGCCATATTATTGAAAGAGTGACAGATTTACCGCTACCTGAAGCGGTTCGACAATACTTAAGTTTCGATAAAAATCATATCGAAAATGTGATCTGGGAACAGGGTGATACGGTTGCTGTGGATGAGTCTCGACGCGTGCATCAATACTTGCATGGCACCGACACCTTTAATTGGAGCCCAACTGTCGATTTATATGGTGGCGGTGGGCTTGTTGCCAGCCCAATCGGTATGGCTAAATTTTATCATGCTTTATTTTCAGGTAAGGTCTTCAAACACCCAGAAACACTTGAACTAATGCTCTCAGATAAAGGTTTACCTGCAGATAGCCCTTATCGTTTAGGTATATTTGCAAAAGAATATAACGACACGCTAGTTTATCAACATGGAGGCTTTTGGGGCACTTTAGTGATGTATGAGCCAACATCGCAGGTAGTGGTAGCAGGCGCGGTTACTCAGCAAAAAGACTACGGCCAGCTTGAAAAAGTGATGAGTGACTATCTCATCCTACAGACAAAATAGTCTTATAAAGCTAGTTAATGCCTCGGCTGTTAGTTTTCGTTGTAGTGAACGTTTGCTTAGTGCTAGGTCTGAGGCAATATGCTAATTTGCTCTTGCGATAAGGTTTTAAACATAACCCTCGACACCTTATCAGTAAGGCTTTGTTCGCTGATAACATCTTGCTGCTTACGTTTAAAATCACTCTCAGATCGCGCCATCATTCTTGCCAAGCGCGCCAAACTAAGAGCCTAATTTAATCTCGTGGCTTAGATTTGTATTGGTTGCGGGATAGCCATCTCATAGAGCCTAATAGAAATAGAGCAAAAGCAGCCAAGCCACTGAATAACCATGTAATACGCCCACTTAAATTAAGAAAACTGCCATCATGTATAGGGTGAAGCCAATTTAAAACTGTGTTGCTGTTGCCTTGCTCTTGGTAAGCAAACACTTTTAAAACTTCACCACTATTGGCGTCTATATAAACATAGCTATGTGGAAAGCGTTGCGATGGGTCTTCTTTTGTTTGCACTCTAATTCGATAATAAAACGGGTTACCCTTCATTGCGGGTGTTTCTATCCATGCTCCTCGAGAATTAGGTAAAACCTCAAGCGCTAAATTCAATGCTGCATTGGGTTGAATAGGGGGGTTATCTGCCAGAACACCATAGTGGTTTACAGGAGTTTCCACAGTATCTATTGGCCCTGTTATTTTTGTTAAAATTGCAGCTGACTCTTTAGGGAGTGCTAGCATAATCCCTGTCACTGTTAAAATGACTAATGGCGCTAAAAAAGTTAACCCTATTAATTTGTGCCAATCGTAAAGCATCCCAATACGAGATGAACGCTTTTTAAACTTAAGTTGTTTTTGCCACTGTCCCTGCTTAGGCCACCATGCAAATAAGCCACTAACTAACAAATATAAAATAGCTAACCCCACGTAACCTAAAAGCCAAGTTCCAGTTTGACCTAGTAGTAAAGTGAAATGCAGGTTATAGAGCCAGGTCATTAAATATTGACCCCAATAATCGCGGCGTAGAATTAAATTGCCATCACTTGAAAGCCATACCATCATCGGAGCAAATTCGAGATGTTCTGTTTCAGGAGGATTGTAATACCGAGCAGGAATTAACTTTGCCTGTGGGGTAACTTCAAAGCGCCAACTACCTTGTTTATCAGGATATTGTTTGCGTAGGGTATCCAGTGCGTTATTAAAGTTAGCAGAAGCGTTGTTTTGCAACTTAGTCGAAGAGATGTTTAAGCCTTGATCAAGTTCATCGTAAAATACTAATAACGAACCTGATAGTGCGATAACACAAAACAATAAGCCAAGGCTCAGGCCAAGCCATTTATGAATACGGCGGTGTAATTTTCGCCAGTTTAGCATTGCAGACCTCTTTAATTACTGGCTTTATTCAACACGCCAATGAATATTATTTCATAAATTGGTTGAGCTGAGCAATGCGACAAAATGTCACAGTTGATCATAAAAAGATCAGATAAGGTTTGCTTTAACAATATAACAAAATTATTATATAAAGAAATTATTATGGAATGGTCATGGAAGTTCTCTTTTTATGTACAGAAAACTCAGCGCGGTCAATTATGGCCGAAGCGTTACTCAAACATCACGGAAAAGGTGAGTTTGAGGTGTTTAGTGCTGGCACAGAACCATTTGCGGTAGACCCTCGCACTCTTGCTGCGATTGATCATTTTGGCCTTAAAACAGATGACTTACACTCAAAGCACTTAAACGATGTGGCTAACATGCATTTTGATTATGTAATTACATTGTGCGACCAAGCGGCGAAAGAGTGTGCCAATCGAGTAAATGGTAGCCAATGTCTTGCATGGGATTTTGTCGACCCTAAAACGCGCCCAGAACCACACGCATTTGAAAAAACTTTGCAAGAGCTCAATGAGCGAATCAAACAGTTCGTTCAATCCCATGGCAAAGAAAAAATCACATCAATTTCGCCAACTTTATTTTATAAAGCGCTTGCTGATGATATTCGCCTAAAAAGTTTATTACTTATTGCGGTTGAGCAAGAAGTTTGTGTATGCGAACTAATGACGGCTCTTAACGAGCATAGTCAGCCAAAGGTCTCAAGGCATTTAGCGCAACTTAAAAAACAGGGCATTTTGTCGGATAGAAAACACCAACAGTGGGTGTTTTACTCTTTAAACCCGACACTGCCTTTGTGGATGAAACAAATAATTACCTCGACAGTTGTAAACGAGCCGAATTTCATTGAAAACGAGCTAGCAAGACTAAATGCGATGGGTGATGATCGCCCAACTCGTGTTGCTCGTTGCTGTAATTAAGGACTGAAAATGGGTGTTTTTGAACGATATTTATCTGTATGGGTTGCTAGCGCAATTGCTATAGGTGTGGGGCTTGGCGTTGTATTTCCGCCTTTATTTGAACTCATAGCCAAAATAGAAATCGCGCATGTAAACATAGTTGTTGCGCTATTTATTTGGGTAATGATTTATCCAATGATGGTGCAAGTTGACTTTTCAACGATTAAAGAAGTAGGTAAAAACCCTAAAGGGTTGATTCTCACTTTAATCATTAATTGGCTAATCAAACCCTTTTCAATGGCCGCATTAGGTTGGTTATTTTTTGAAGGGTTATTTGCTGATTTCGTTAGCCCTGAAACGGCGCAAGAATATATCGCAGGGATGATTTTACTCGGTGTCGCACCTTGTACGGCTATGGTGTTTGTATGGTCACAGCTGACTAAAGGCGATGCAAATTACACACTAGTTCAAGTGTCTGTGAACGACATCATCATGATTTTTGCGTTTGCGCCCATCGCAGGTTTATTACTTGGGGTGTCTGATATTCATGTGCCTTGGTTCACATTGATGATCTCGGTTGTTTTGTATGTGTTGTTGCCACTAATAGCTGGTGTATTAACACGAAAAGCTCTCAATAATTCAGCACAAAATGAAGCTGCTGTGCAGTCATTTTTAGAGAAAATTAAACCGTACTCAGTTGTTGGCTTATTGGCCACAGTGGTCTTGCTGTTTGGGTTTCAGGCAAACACCATATTAGCCCAACCGCTGAACATTGTACTGATTGCCATCCCGCTTGTTTTGCAAACTTACGGTATTTTTGTGATCGGCTATTTTATCGCTCTAAAACTTAAGCTTAAGCACAATATTGCAGGTCCAGCATGTTTAATTGGTACTTCTAACTTTTTTGAGTTAGCTGTCGCAGTGGCTATTTCATTATTTGGTTTGCACTCGGGAGCAGCATTAGCAACCGTTGTTGGGGTGTTGGTCGAAGTACCTGTGATGTTGTCGTTGGTTGCAATCGTTAATAAAACAACACATTGGTTTAAAGAGTAATTGGGGAATCATAATGCACTCACATCCATTTGATATTTTACAGCTAGAAACTGGGGCATTTATTTTTACCCCTTGCCCTGGCACAAAAGGCGTTGGCTTATCACAGTCTGTGGCTGATTTAAAAGCGGCAGGTGCAAAAGCAATTATTACTCTGATGTACGATGAAGAGCTTATTAAAAATGGTGCACAAAAGCTTGCAAGCGAATGTGAGAAAATGGGGCTTTGCTGGTTTCAGTTACCAATTGTTGATGATGACGCTCCTAAGGAGGCGTTTAATCACGCATTTACCAAGCACCTAGACGAGATTCTTGCCATTATAAAAAATGGTGGCAGCGTGGCTGTGCATTGTAAAGGCGGCTCAGGCCGTACAGGTTTAGTTATTGGTTTATTAATGCATGAGCTTGGCTATGCTAAAAACGACATAATTAATCAAGTGCAGGCTATTCGCCCCAAATCGTTGCATAACCCTATACAACGTTCATTTTTCGACAATTTTCAAAAAGTAGGAGCTTAACAATGGCAATTAAATTAGGCATTAATGGTTTTGGCCGCATGGGTCGTTTATCGCTAAGAGCAGCGTTTGCATGGGACGACGTTGAGTTTGTGCAAATTAATGACCCTGCGGGAGATGCAGCGACATTGGCTCACTTACTAAAATATGATTCGGTACACGGTATTTGGCCGCATGAGGTTGAAAGTAACGATAATGCGGTGATCATTGATGGCCACAAAATTAACGTTACGCAAAATAGAGCGATTGCAGATACTGATTGGTCTGGTTGCGATATCGTAATTGAAGCCTCTGGCGTGATGAAAAAAACCGAGTTGCTGCAAGCCTACCTTGAACAAGGTGTGAAGAAAGTTGTTGTCACTGCTCCTGTAAAAGAAGACGGTGTGCTGAACGTTGTGATGGGTGTAAACGATGATTTATACGATGTAGAGCAACACAATATTGTTACTGCCGCATCATGCACTACCAACTGTTTAGCGCCAGTAGTTAAAGTATTGCAAGAAAAAATTGGTATCAAACATGGTTCAATGACCACTATTCACGATATCACCAATACGCAAACTATCTTAGATGCACCGCATAAAGATTTACGCCGTGCTCGCGCATGTGGCATGAGCTTAATCCCAACTACAACTGGCTCTGCAACGGCGATTACACATATTTTCCCTGAACTTAAAGGCAAATTAAACGGCCATGCGGTTCGTGTGCCTTTAGCGAATGCATCAATCACTGACTGTGTGTTTGAAGTCGAGAAGCCGACCACGGCTGAGCAAATTAACCAATGGATGCAAGAAGCCGCAGATGGTGAGCTAAAAGGCATTTTAGGCTATGAAGAAAAGCCACTTGTTTCTATTGATTACAAAACTGATCCACGCTCAAGCATTGTGGATGCATTATCAACCATGGTTGTGAACGAGACACAAGTTAAGCTGTATGTTTGGTACGATAACGAATGGGGTTATGCAAACCGTACCGCCGAACTTGCCCGTAAAGTTGCGTTATCACTGAAAGGGTAAAATGAATGACGCGTTTGGCTAACCTTCCCGCTGATATAAAGCAGTACTTAATTGTCACTGGGAATTACTGGGCATTTACGCTTACAGATGGCGCATTGAGAATGTTGGTGGTACTGCATTTTCATGCGCTTGGCTACTCACCTTTGAGTATTGCCATGCTGTTTTTATTTTATGAGATTTTTGGTGTTGTCACTAACTTAGTAGGTGGCTATTTAGGCGCAAGGCTTGGTTTAAATAAAACCATGAACATTGGCCTTGCCATACAGGTTGTAGCCTTGTTCATGCTGGCAGTCCCTCCTGAATGGCTGAGTGTTGCCTATGTGATGCTGGCGCAAGCGCTGTCGGGGATTGCCAAAGATCTCAATAAAATGAGTGCTAAAAGCTCAATTAAAATGCTGGTTGCCAGTGGCCAAGAAGGCACCTTGTTTAAATGGGTGGCGATACTTACAGGCTCTAAAAACGCATTAAAAGGTGTGGGCTTCTTTTTGGGTGGCTTACTACTGACATTGATGTCGTTTAAAGGCGCAATGCTCGCGATGGCTGCCACTTTGCTGGTGGTGTGGTGTTTTAGTCTTTATGCACTTAAAAATGATTTAGGTAAAGCCAAAAACAAACCTAAGTTTAACGAGATATTTTCAAAAAGCAGTTCAATCAATATCTTGTCGGCCGCGAGGTTGTTCTTGTTCGGTGCGCGTGATGTTTGGTTTGTAGTTGCACTTCCGGTGTTTTTATCACAAGCCTTTGATTGGGACCACTGGACTGTGGGTGCCTTCTTAGCGAGTTGGGTCATTGGCTATGGGACTGTGCAATCTTTTGCTCCCAAAATCATTAAGCTTAATAAGCAAACATCACCAAGTGCAGAAACAGTTAAGTGGGCATCACTGCTTGCTTTAGTCACCTTAGCCATTGCCCTTGCTGTTGGCTTTGGCTGGGCTGTAAAACCAATGCTGATAGGCGGACTGATGTTGTTCGGCGTGGTCTTCGCGATTAACTCATCTTTGCACAGCTACTTAATTGTTAGCATGGCTGATGCCGATGGCGTATCACTTGATGTTGGGTTTTACTATATGGCTAATGCCATGGGTCGCTTAATTGGTACTGTGTTGTCGGGCTTAGTGTTTCAGCTTTATGGCTTAGCAGCCTGTTTGGCTATCTCACTGTTATTTATTGTTATTACCGCCCTTATTTCGACTAAATTGCCAAAACAAATTTAGTTAAACCCAAGGTAAGCAAGAAAGCTTGCTTACCTTGGGTTACTTATCTTTATTAGAGCCAGCGATTAGTTAATTTCTAAGCCTTAATGAGATTGTCAAAAATTAGATGCTGAAAATAAAAACCCCTTTATCTAACAAAATTTCGCTTTAATCTTTGTTTTCTTGTAGTTTACTTGGAAACAAGAGTTGTAAGTAGGTTGTTATGTTTGAGTACGTTGCTGTTAAGCGAGGAAAAAAGCCATTTTTAATAGTGGCTCCATTATTGGTGTTAGGTGTGCTTGTATATAAATATTCTTTTCAAACAGCCGCTCCAATAACAACTAGCTCAGAACAAATAAATGCACATAGTACAAAAGCTCAATATCAGGTTGAGGAGCAAGTAAGCGTACCTGCCACGAGTTTGTTAGCTGATGAATCTGTTGAGCAAGGGAGTGAAGTTAATGACAGCCGTGAACTTATTATCAAAAATGCACCGAAATGGCGTTTTGATGGTGTGTTAATTGACCATTTTACAGAGCTAAAGCAACGCGCTGAGCAAGGTGATGTGGAGGCTAACTACCTCATCGCACAAAATCTTAAGTATTGTTTTAATGCTCCTTTAGATGCTGAGGCGCTTGAAGCAACATTAGCCGAAAGCTATGAGTTTAGCGATGCTGGTGATACGCAAAACCGTGCTTTAGAAAAATATGAGTATTGCCAAGGGGTAGATTTAGCAACGCGGCGGTCTTTTTACCGTTATTTGGTAATGGCAGCAGAAAAGGGCTCTACCTTTGCGCAGCAAACGTTTGCTGCGCTAACTCCCGAATTTTACATGAAGTCGCAATTTCCTGAGAAGTTGTCACGTGCCGAGTTCATCAAAAATCGCGATAGTTTTAAAGAGCGTAAAACCGTATTTTTAGAGCAAGCAGCGAAGCAGGGCAGTGAACAAGCGTTGATGAGTTTAGCGAGCATGTATTACAGCGAACAAGTTGGTGAGCATAGTGCAGCAAAAGCCTACGCTATAAATCGACTCATTATGGAAATCACGCAAAATAACGATATATATAATCGTTATGCGTGGTTTGAGCAAAGACAATATCCAACGCTTTCAGGTGATGAGCTGAGTATCGCGAACAATTTATTTGATCAATGGCTTTTGCAAATAAAGCAAAATGGTACGCTATACCCAAAGAATTAATAACCCAAAGCAAGGATGGCAAGTATGATTGAACCAAACTATGCAAGTTACACACTTGATGATCTGATAGATTGCAAAGCGAATATAGACGCACAAGAGTGGCCCGAGCGTCTAAAAGACATTGAGAATGCGTTAAATGTTTATGCCAGTCAATCTGCTGAGCACGAAAAGCAGTACAAACAAGCAGTGTTTAATGCATATTGTGAGACGTTACGCCACGATCTAACCATCAGTATTGATGATAATATCCTTTGGTTTTTAAGACCGTTTTCTAAGCAAGCTAAAAATATTACCCCCAGTACGTTTGCTGGCGAAGTTTGCCCTCTTTGCGCGGGAAATCTTAGTGCAACCACCTGGGCTGCTGGTTGGGAGTTGAGCTGCGAACATTGTGAAGTAACAGGGATTGTTGTTGAAAAGTTTGGCTATTAATAAAATTAGCTTATTGAGATTGCTGCGTAATTATTCGCAGCAATATATAACAATTTTGATGATGCTATCAGGCTTTTTTTACAAACTTAGCGGTTACCATCATTTCACCTACGCCATCAACTTTACAGTCTAACTCGTGGTCTTTTTTATCTAACACGCGGCGGATAACGGCTTTGGTACCAATTTTAATCACTTGTGAGCTGCCTTTAATTTTTAAATCTTTCGCAACGGTCACTTTGTCGCCATCAGCTAATAAAGTGCCATTAGCATCTTTTACATTGATCACATCATCAGTATCAACCGCATTAGGATCCCACTCATGAGCGCATTCTGGGCATACTAAATTGTTTTGATCTTCATACACGTATTCAGAGTTACATTGTGGGCAAGGAGGAAAAGGCATAAATGGCACCATGGTTGATTTTAAAAGGGTATTTTAATGGCTGAGAGCAAACTATGCGAGTACAAGGCATATATTTTATGGCTCAGACGTTTCGAGTGTTTTGGTAATAGAGAATATTCCTCTTAAATCACCAAGCCGATAGCCTGTGGCTAAATCATTTGGGTAATGCTCGCTAAGCGCTTGCTTTACTTCTGGCGCAATTGTTTGGCCATGACAATTGAGGCAAACTGGCGCGATTTTTATCGCTTTAGCAAAGCGAAATTGACCATCTTTATTGGTTGAAAAAGCCACATTGTCGATGCTTTCAGTGTTTCTGATCATATCGAGTAGCTGGGCGATTTTTTCAGCTTCCCAGTCATCAGGTTGATTATTTTGATTACGGTTTTTAGTGCTTTTGCGCGCTACAGTCCAACCGTCAGTTGATAAGCTCTCGGCAATGGCTGGGGCTTGCATTTTACACACGTTAATTCCTTCAACTAATCCGCCTTGTTTGATTGCGGCTCCCAATGCTGATTTAAGCGTAGTGGCAAACTCAGCTGCTCGCTCAGCTGCTTGAGTTTCTAGGTTAGCTGATTTTGTTTCGGCGTAAAGAGTAGGCGATAGTAACGCGGTGAAGAGGATTAATGTTCTTAAAGCAAGCATAATAAAACCTTATATTAGATATATCTAATATAGTAGTTCGTTTTTACTTTACATGCCAATGTAACCTGCAAAAATAACTATTCTTAGCACAAAGCCTACTGGAGTGTTGCTGCTAAATTGGTTATGGTGAGAAAAATATTTTGAGAACAAAAAAATGAAAAAACTAATTTATATCGCCGCTCTGTTATTTTCAGCTCTCACATTTGCAGGTACCGCTCCATACAGTGGAGAGATAAGTCGTGATGACTTACTTAAAGACTACTCTGCATTTAGTGAAGAGTACGATGAATACACACCGAGCGAGGAAGAGTTAAGCACTATAAAAGCACTGCAAGGTAAGCAGGTTTTAGTGTTTTTGGGCACTTGGTGTCATGACTCAAAACGTGAAGTGCCCCGATTTTTAAAGCTTCTCGATACTGCGAAGGTGCAGTTAGGCTCACTTAAATTAGTGGCCGTTGGCTACGACAAGCTAGACCCTGCAGGGTTAGCAAAACAGTATGACTTAATGTATACACCAACCATTATTGTCCTTGATGGCGAAAAAGAGCTTACCCGTATGATCGAAAAGCCAAAACAAAGCTTGGCTTTGGATCTTACGCAACCGGGTCAAACGCTATAAAATCATCAATAGATAAGGGCATTGAAATTAAGTAACCTTGAATATAATCAATGCCTTTATCACTCACCAACTGCCATTGCTCTGAGCTTTCGACCCCTTCTGCGGTAATCGTTAAATCGAGTTGATGGGCTAAATCACTCATTGTTTGTAAAAATAAACCATCTTTCGGGTTATCTACGCAGTTACAGATAAAAGCCCGATCAATCTTAACGTTATCCAGCGGAAACTGCTGAATCGATGACAGTGATGAATAACCCGTTCCAAAGTCATCGAGAGATAAATTAAAACCCGCTAATTTAAGCTCATGCATAAGGTTTATCGCGTACTGGGTATTTTGAAATAGGGCTGATTCGGTGATCTCAAGGTTTATTTTTTGATTTGCAGGAAATAGTTTGGCTTTTTCTTTACTTAGTCGTTTAACTAAGTGCACGTCAGAAAACTGTTTACGCGACAGGTTTATCGACACTTTAATATGAATGTCGTTATTAACCATGCGATGGCAGTCTTTAGCAACTTTAGCAACAATCCAGCGAGACAATAAATTAATGAGCTCTGATTGCTCAGCAATGGCAATAAACTCCATAGGTGACACAAAGCCTCTAACAGGGTGATGCCAACGTACAAGCGCTTCACAGCCAATTAGTGTGCCATCTAAGGTGTTTACAATCGGTTGATACACCATGCTTAGCTGTTCGTTGGCCGCAAGGGCATGACGTAAATCACTTTCAAGGTTACTTTGTGCAATGAGCTTATCTTTGAGCGATTGGCTGTAGACTGTGAATGGCTTTTGCGTGCGGGGGCATTCATTCATCGCAATAAGTGCAGTATTTATTTGCTCAGCAGCATCGATGTTTTGTAAATGCGGATAGCCCACGCCAATGTATAAATGGTAAAAATGAGCGCTGCCAGCGGTTTCAATAATGCCTCCGACCTGATGCTGAAATTTATCTAATAGGGCAGCGAGCTTGTCGTCAAAAATGGCCTCTTTTAGCAATATTAAAAAACAGCCGGGTTTTATATGCGCGCAAAACGCTTGGAGCAAGTCAGAAAATGCAATTAGCCGGTTAGCAATGGTCGTTTGTAGTTCATTTAAGTAATCTTGACCGTAAATATCTTCTAATTGACGATAGCCTTTGATCTCGGCGCACAATAAAGTAAGGCCACTAGAGTAATGATTTTCTGGGCATATGCTTGCTATATACTTTTCACTGTAACGGCGGTTAGCAAGTCCAGTGACAGGGTCAAAGTGTGCTTGCTGGTATAGTTCGTGCTGACGTTGTTTTTCTGCACTTATGTCTTCAATCGTACCAACTAAGGTGTTGGTTTTTGGGTTCCATTCAGCGTGTTCATGAAACCAGCGTTTTTCACCATTAAGTTTAATTGTGTACTCAATTTCGGTCGGACTGCTTGGCTTAGTATGAATAAAATTTAAAAATGTGTTTTTATAAAAGCTATCGATTTTTTTACAGACATTATCAATTGATTGTTCTTTGGTTTCTTCTTGAAATAATGCCACAGCTTGTGTTGATAACTGTCTAATGCTTTTATTAGGCGATAAGTGCCAACTACCCACACCACTAAGTGATTGAGCTTGTTTAAGCTCAAGCGCTTGCTCTGAGAGCTCTAAAGTTTGTTTTTGTACTAACTTTTCTAGGTTTTGTTCATGTTCTCGTAACCGGTAAGTAATGGTAATTAAATAGCTACTAACCGATGAAAATAGCAGAGCAATGAGTAATAACACTAAAAATTCAACATGCGTGCGATAAGCAAACTCGTCTTTAATGCCGACAACCCATTGTTGATTTTCAACATCGAGGTTGTAGGTTGTCCAATCGTTTTGTTGAAAAAGGTGATTATTTAAAAGAGGGGTGTAACTATCAGCTGTTTTTTGCCAAACTTCATACAAGTGAGGATGAGAAGTCGAGTCAGGTGGTAAATTTGCGATAAACTCTGGAAAGCGCAGCACCACGATTGCAAACCCCCAAAACTCATTTTGATCAAAAATTGGTAATCTTGCTACTAAGCCTTGGCCACCTTGAGCCAACTCTTTTGGCCCATCGATTTGCATTTTTTTAGTATTAATGGCTCTTTGTAATGAGTCTTGAATACTTTGTATTTTGAATAAATCGACACCAATTACAGTCTCGTGACTATTAAGTGGATAGGTATATTGAATTACACCCTTTGGTGCTAGTTGGATGGTTTGACTGCCGTCACTATGAGTTAATATCTCTGTAGCTAGGGTTTCGAATTCAGTTTCAGTGTATGCAAAGTCACGCATTGCCGCACGAACAAGGTAGGGGCCGAGGAATGCGCTATTGAGTGCTTTTTCAAGGTTGCGACTGTAACTGTTAAGTGCTGTAATTTTCTCTATTTCATGCATTTCTTGTCTATCGTAAAACACTTTAAACGTGATAACCGAAAACAAACAGAAACTAAGAAAAAAAGAAGTAAATAACGGTGAAAAATATATAATATTGCGCAATAGTATCTCTATATGAAGTAGATATTTAAGTATTAAACTTACCTTTAAAAATACTAGTTTAGGGTTATCTGGTTGTCTAGCTAAGTGTTAGGAATTAAAGATGAATTTTTAGCATGTTAGAAAAATAATTGTACCTAAATACAATAGATTGCAAACAATATTAAGATAAATGCTATGTACCAAGCCGTTATTAAAGCTATAGATGTAGCGAATGCTGCAGATCCAAATCGTGTTACACAAGACGAACAAGCGCTAGCAAAAGAGTCACTCTATGCGATGCGTATGACCGATATGCTAAACCGTTTCAACCCCCAAGCCGATGAGTTGATGCATATTGCCGCACGAGGTCAACATATTGAGCGTTGGCGCTCTCCTCGGAGCGACTTCCCTATGGGTAAGCAAGGTTATTATCAATGGCGCACTGCTTTATATGACTTTCATGCAGAGCGTGTAACAGCCCTTATGAAAAAGGCGGGTTACTCACCGGAAGAATGCGAGCGTGTATACGCAGCAGTAGCGAAAAAGAATATAAAACGAAACCCAGATAGCCAACTGATTGAGGATATCGCAAGTCTCGTGTTTATAGAACATTACATGCTGGATTTTGCAAGTAGTAAGCCTGATTACGATGAGCAAAAATGGTTGGGTATTATTCGTAAAACCTGGCAAAAAATGTCAAACGAAGCACATGATTTTGTGTTAGCTGGTAACATCAGCTTACCTGAGCCGCTTAAGCCGTTAATAACAAAAGCGCTAAATTAATTGTAAAACAAGGATGTACTATGTTCTGCCCGCGTACTAAAACAGCCCTTGAAGCTGTGAGCATTGGTGATGTTAACGTGTATTTATCAAAAAGTGGTGGGATATTTTTTGATAACCGACAAATATTTCACTTTAGCGATCCGAGTTTAAAGCCAGCGCAAGTGCTGGTGGCTCATTTACAAACCTTGCCAATAGAACAGGTTGATTTAGAAAAGCGAGTTAATTGCCCGAATTGCCCTGACGTGGTGATGATGCGACGCTTTTTCACGCCTTTAAAAGTGGTTGAAATAGACGAATGTCCAAACTGTGCGGCTATTTGGCTTGATCATGGCGAACTTGAAAAGATCCATGAAAATCATTTAACGCCAAAAGAACGTGAAATGCTGCGTATTGATATGGCCAATAATCATGGTTTTATTCAAGTTAAAATTCCTAAAAGGCGTTACTCAGTACATGCTGAAAAGCCTGAACCTAAAGCAACGTCATCATTAGAAAAACTAGCAGAACTTGCGTATTTATCGATTTTGAATGACTGATAACTTATATAAAACACCTGAAGCTGAACTTATTCGCGGATCTGTCTATCTTTCTAAACCTCGCGATTTAAAACTGTTTACAGAGTTGTGATTTATAGGCGATGACATAAACTTTAAACCTAATTAAATAAATTGAACAGGTAACCTATGCTAATAACAATAATATTGGTTTCAGTGTGGGCGCTGTTAATGCTTTATGCTGCTAGTGCTGAATATAAATACTATCAATCGGTTAAATCTTTAGAGCCTGAACTGTGGCAACAACTGGGTGCACCGCGATTTTTAAAAGTACCTATGGTGTTTGTGTCTAAAAAGGGTTTAGCACTTTTAAATTCCACAGAAAACGAAACAGTGCGAGCGAATGCAAGAAAACATCGCCAAGCTGGGATTTTGTTTCTTTCCTATGTGGGGTTGGTGCTTGTATCGGCAATCGTATTTTTTAAACTAGCTTAATAAGAAGCCTGTACCAACTAAGATACAGGCTTTATTTGCATGTTAGGTGTTAAAGCTTGACCAGCATTTTTCCTTTATTTTTACCTTCGAACAGACCAAGAAATGCATCAACGGCATTTTCAATGCCATGGTATACCGTTTCTTCAGATTTAATTTTACCTTCGCTGATCCACGCACCCATTTGTTCAATAAACTCAGGGAACTGATCAAAGTAATCAATCACGATAAAGCCTTGCATGGTGAGCTTTTTCGAGTTGATATAAAATAGGTTGCTTGGCCCTGGCTGTGCGGTGTCATTGTTGTAACCTGAGATCATGCCACATACAGGAATACGGCCGTAATCGTTCATTACATTGAGTGCAGCTTCAAGGTGATCGCCACCTACGTTTTCAAAGTACACATCAATGCCTTGTGGTGCCGCTTGTTCAAGGGCTTCTGTTAGATTTGCTACCGTTTTATAGTTAATTACAGCATCAACACCCAACGCTTTAACCATGTGTGCTTTTTCGTCAGAACCAACCGAAGCAATCACTTTACAGCCTTTTAGCTTAGCAATTTGGCAAACAACGCTACCTACAGCGCCTGATGCAGCTGAAACAAACACGGTATCGGTTTCTTTAAGATTAATTACCTTTGTTAAACCTGCCCATGCAGTTAACCCAGTCATACCCATAGTACTTAAAAATAGTTGGTCTGGTAGTGGCACGTTAGGTAGTAACGTTAAGTCGCTACCATCGCTAATGTGCATGGTACGCCAGCCACTAATATGACTTACTTTGCTTCCTACAGGAAAGTCGTTATTGCGTGATTCAATCACCTCGCCAATAGCACCGGCTTCCATCACTTCGTTTAAGTTAAATGGCGCGATATATGATTTACGATCGATCATGCGTGGGCGCATATAGGGGTCAACTGACATCCAGGTATTTTTAATTAACACTTCGCCGTCGTTTAAATTAGGAAGTGATACTTCGACCTGCGCAAAATTAGCCTGTGTTGGTACACCCGTTGGGCGTGAAACTAAATGAATTTGTTGACTTGTCGCCATATAAACCTCGAGCCTGCTAGATTGGGATTAATTAATATGTCGCACAAAATGTTTGTGCGCAAACTATTTGCGATCAATTTAATGATCTTTACAGTAAAAGGCAATAGATAATAGGAAAATAATTTGCGCGCAAACTAAATTACGGCAATAATAGGGCTGTATTTCAGTTTAGGGTAATAGCATGAGCAATAACTTATCAGACAATGTGTGTTTCACTTTATACAGTGCAACAAATGCGTTGATCAGAGCGTTTCGGCCAATTCTCGAGGCTTATGACTTAACCTATCCGCAATATATTGTGATGCATTCGCTTTGGTATAATAACCAAGTGAGTTTAAAAGAGCTTTCTAATGATACGCACCTCGATTCAGGTACCCTAACACCGATAGTTAAACGCCTAGAAACGAAAGGTTTATTAACACGCCAGGTATCAAGTGAAGATGAGCGTAAAAAAGTAATCTCGTTAACTGAGCAGGGCATGCAACTTAAAGTTGATGCCGAAGAACTAACGGCTAAGTTAATGGCGCGCTCAAACATGAGCTTAGAGCGCATAGAATTACTACGTGAATTAACCCTTGAACTTCACACTGACCTTACCAAAGACTAATCTTCTAATAAACACACTAAGGTGCCCTCAATAGCGCGAACATACGCATAATGCTGGGCATCTTTTTTAGTTGGTGGGCACAATGGTTCAGCACCAGCAAGCACGGCTTTATCATAACTTTCGACTAAATTATGGCAGCTGAATCTTAGCTCAAAACCAAGGGCGGGTTGCTTAGGATGGGCGCGAATATACCCTTGCTTGAAATATGATTGCGCATGCGGGTGGGTCGCAAAAGCAAGCTTAACAGACCCAGTAACAAGTTCACCGTATTCGGCATCGTCACTGATATGGTTGGTATTTAAACCAAATGCTTGATAGTAAAAGTCGAGTACTTCTTCTACGTTATCGACGTAAATAACCTGACTTAAAAATACCATTTATGTTGCTCTATTTATTGTTCGTTTATTAAATAAAGCATAGTTTTAGCAATAAAAAAACCTTGAAAGTCATACTTACAAGGTTTTTTTAATACTTAAAGCTTAGCTGTAGTAGCTACGACTTGTTGCGGTTTTCTTTCGCAAATGCACGAATCTTACGTTTTTGCGATAAGGTCACTTTGTTGGTGCGGCCCGCGTATGGGTTGTCGCCTTCTCTAAATTCAATTTTGATTGGCGTGCCCATAATACCTAATGCTTTACGGTAATAGTTCATTAGGTAGCGTTTGTAACTATCTGGTAAGTCATGAACTTGGTTACCGTGGATCACGATACGTGGTGGGTTATAGCCACCTGCGTGGGCATATTTAAGTTTCACACGACGACCGCGAACAAGTGGCGGTTGGTGATCGGCTTGTGCCATATCCATGATACGACGCAGCATCGCGGTGCTAATACGCTTAGTTGCTGACTCGTACGCTTCATCTACTGACTCAAATAAGTGACCTACACCTGTGCCATGTAAAGCAGAGATAAAGTGTAAACGTGCGAAATCGATAAAACCTAAACGGCGGTCAAGCTCTGACTTAATACGTTCTTTAACGTAATCATCAAGGCCATCCCATTTGTTAACAGCAACAACCAATGAACGTCCTGCGTTTAAGGCGAAACCTAATAAGCTTAAGTCTTGATCAGAAATACCTTCGCGAGCATCAACCACTAGTAATACAACGTTAGCGTCTTCAATCGCTTTAAGGGTTTTGATCACAGAGAACTTTTCTACAACATCGCTTACTTTCTTTCGCTTACGAACACCCGCGGTATCAATAAGAATGTATTCTTTGTCATTACGTGTCATCGGAATATAGATAGAGTCACGAGTTGTACCCGGCATATCGTAAACGATTACACGTTCTTCACCTAAGATACGGTTGGTAAGTGTTGACTTACCAACGTTAGGGCGGCCGATAATTGCAAGTTTTACTGGCTTGTCGGCAAAGGCTTGTTGATTGTCTTCAGCGTCTTCATCTTCGCTGTAAAGATCAACGAGTTCGTCATCACTTTCTTCAAGCTCTTCACTTTCGCCTGCAAGTTCAGCAATAACTGGCTGTAAGGTCGTTTCGAGTAGTTGCGTGATACCACGGCCGTGAGCCGCAGCAATGTGATGCACGTCACCTAAGCTTAGCTGGTAGAACTCAGCACAGTATGAGTCAGCATCAATGCCATCCACTTTGTTTGCCACAACAAAACATTTCTTCTGTTGTTTACGTAGGTGATTAGCAATTGCTTGGTCTGCGGCAGTCATACCTGCACGGGCATCAACTAGAAATAGCACGATATCCGCTTCTTCAATTGCCAGAAGCGATTGTTCAGCCATTTCGGTTTCGATACCTTGCTCAGAACCGTCAATACCACCCGTGTCTACCACGATAAATTCATAGCCATCGTAATCAGCTTGGCCATATTTTCTATCTCGTGTTAAGCCAGGGAAGTCGGCTACGAGGGCGTCACGAGTACGTGTTAAACGGTTAAATAATGTGGATTTGCCCACATTGGGTCGCCCAACAAGAGCGATCACGGGAAGCATAAACTACCTCTTAAAAAAACAACAAAAGGCTTCGCCAAGCGAAGCCTTAGAAAAATAACGTTTACTATTAGTAAGTTAGTTTGGAATTTTAACCGCGCTAACTTCACCATCTCGGGTGTATAAAATCAATTTGTCACCGGCAACAACTGGCTCAATGAAGAAACCTGAGCTGTCAAAATCTTCGCGCGATACAAGCTCGCCCGTTTCTTTGTCTAACCAGTGTAGGTTACCTTCTTGGTCACCCAATGCTAAATACTTACCAGCCACGGTAGGGCCTGTTAAGTACCAGCCGCGTAGAGCTGGTTGGCTCCAACGCTCAATACCTGATGTTTTATCTAGGCCGTAAATAACTCCATCGCTATCAACAACATAGATAGATTGACCATCCATAGATAAGTCACGGTAGCTGCTGTATTCACGTTTCCAAACAACATTACCAGAACGAATATCTACGGCCGCTAAATTACCATTATAGGCGATTGCATAAGCATACGGGCCGCTAATCAATGCTTGTGTATCTACATCAACTAAACGTTCAAACTCAGACGCACCTTTTGGAGAAGCAATTTCAGCACTCCAAGCAGAGTAACCATTTTCAGAAATTAATACGCTTAGTTTACCAGTTTCAAGACCTAGTAATACACCACCATTTGCTACTGTAGGCGAGCTTTGACCACGTAAAGTTAGTGGTGGTACTTCTTGTTCAAAGCTCCAGCGCTCTTCACCGGTATCTGGGTGTACAGCTAATAATTTACCTGAGCCTAAATTTACAAAAATTAGGCCGTCGCCGGCAGCAGGTTTTGCAAGTACTTCGCCAGGCATTGTTTTACGCCAAACTACTTCACCTGTTTCACGGTCAAGCGCGGTTAAATAGCCATGCTCAGAACCAACAAAAATTTTGCCGTAAGCTTGTAAAATACCACCCGATAACTTGGCACTTTCTGTGGTTTCCCAAGGCCAGAAGGTAGGGTTTTCACGCACATCGGTTTCCCAGAGCGTATCGCCATTTTCAAGCGATAGGGCTTCAACTTCACCTTCGCGGTTTGCTACATACACAACATCGTTATGAATAGCCGGCGTTAAGCGCGAGAAATAATGCTGAACACCATCACCAATTGATTCTTGCCAAACCACTTCTGTCTCAAATTGATTAACAATTTCAGGCAGTACCAGCTCATCTTCGTCATCACTTGACGAACACCCAGTAAGGGTTGCGATACACAGAGCAAGTGTTGCCGCTGTTAACTTCTTCATCTTAACCCCTTACGCCGCTGGGCTAGTTTGTGCTAAGTCATCAAGTTTAATTTGTAATAACGGATTGTTTTCAAGGCCGCCATTATCAGCAGCAGCTTGGTATTGGCTACGTGCTTGGTCTTTGTCGCCCTGTGCAGCATAAACATCGCCTTTTAGTTCAGCAACTGCAGCAGAAAATGATGCTGGAAGCTGTGCATTTAGCGTTGTTAGTGCTTGATCATATTGCTTTTGAGCAAGGTGAACACGAGCAAGGCGAGTTGTAGCCGTTGCTTTTAGTTCAGGGTTTTGCTCGTTGGTGATGATCCAGTTAAGCTTTTCGCTTGCAGCATCAAGGTCATTTTTATCAACCGCTTCTTTCGCCGCTACAAATGCTGTTAGCGTGCTGTAGCTTGACTCGCTGTTGTTTTTAATAAACGTATCCGCTTTTTCTAGCACGGTACCGCTCTCAACAAGTTGTGTGAAAGAGTCAGATGCTTTCTCAGCTGTGGTGATTTGGTTTTGGTTATAAGCTTTCCAACCATATAAACCACCTAAACCTGCAACAATACCAATTGCAAGTGCTAAACCATTTTCACGGAAAAAGCGTTTGATCGCTTCTTCTTGTTGTTCTTCTGTTGAATAAATTTCCATGCTTACCTCTGTTGCTAGCTGAGCTTAAATAAGTTCAGCTAGTAGCGTTTTCGCTTCTTCTAGTTTTAAGGTGACTTGTTCTTTACGCTCACGTAAATACTTAATAGTCACAACGCCTTGTTCTAATTCATCTTCGCCGATAATAACAGCTACGAGAGCATCGCTTTTATCTGCGCGTTTTAATTGTTTTTTAAAGTTGCCGCCGCCTGCGTGAACCATTACACGTAAACCTGCAACATCTTTACGTAATTGAGCGGCAATAATTGGCGCTTGAATACTGGCTTTATCGCCCATGGCTGCCAAATATACATCAGCACTACGGCGGATGTCACCTACACATTCGAGTGCTTGAAGTAATAACACTAAACGTTCAAGGCCCATTGCAAAACCAACCGCAGGTGTTGCTTTACCGCCTAGTTGTTCAACTAGACCATCGTATCGACCACCGGCACAAACGGTTCCTTGGGCGCCAAGGCTATCGGTTACCCACTCAAAAACGGTACGGTTGTAATAGTCAAGACCACGTACAAGCTTTTCATTTACCGTGTATTCGACGCCCGCAGCGTCTAAACGTTCACATAAATTTTCAAAATGTTCTTTTGATTCAGCATCTAAGTGTTCAGATAATTTTGGTGCATCAGTTAAAATGGCTTGTACATCAGGGTTTTTGCTATCTAAAACACGTAAAGGGTTTGAATGCATACGACGCTTAGAGTCCTCGTCGAGTACATCAACATGTTGCTCTAAGTAAGCAACAAGCGCATCTCGGTAATCAGCACGGGCTTCATTTGAGCCCAGAGAGTTAAGTTCAAGACGAACGTGTTCGCTGATACCAAACTCTTTCCATAATTGGGCTGTCAGCAAAATTACTTCTGCATCAATATCAGCAGTGGCAATGCCGAATGTTTCTAAGCCAAATTGGTGGAATTGACGGTAACGGCCTTTTTGCGGGCGCTCGTGACGGAACATTGGACCCATATACCATAAACGTTGTTCTTGGTTATACAGTAAACCGTTTTGATTACCAGCACGAACACATACCGCAGTACCTTCAGGGCGAAGCGTTAAGTTATCGCCATTTCGGTCTGCAAAGGTGTACATTTCTTTTTCTACAATATCAGTTACTTCACCGATAGAGCGTTTGAAAAGGTCGGTAGATTCAACAATTGGAAAACGAATTTCTTGATAACCAAACGATGAAACTGTTTCACGTAAAATGTCTTCTACTTTCTGCCAAATTTGCGTATCGCCTGGCAGACAATCGTTCATACCACGAACTGCCTGAATTTGTTTTGCCACTGATAAATCCTAAATACTGTACTTGCGTTGAAAAAACACGCATCAAGAAAAACTAAAAATTGACCCGCTATTATAACGTCTAAGCGGTAAAGGTAAACGGCAAACCCGAGGGTTTACCGACTATAATTCGAATTATTCAACGATTTTGATGTCGATTGGCGTTTCTTTCTCTTTCTTAGCGATAAAGTCACGTACATAGCCTTCGAGTTGTTCGACTATATTATCGTTATCAATACGTGCTTTTTGACGTTCACCGTTGATATATAAGCCAGAGCGGCGATTTGCACCAGCAAGGCCGATATCGCTGACAAGAGCTTCGCCAGGGCCATTTACTACACACCCAATAACAGACACTGACATAGGTTCAACCACGTCTTCTAGGCGCTCTTCTAATTGGTTCATGGTGCTAACGACATCGAACTCTTGGCGTGAGCAACTGGGACATGCAATAAAGTTAATACCGCGTGAGCGAATGCGTAATGATTTTAAAATATCAAAGCCGACTTTAATCTCTTGTACTGGGTCAGCAGCAAGTGACACACGTAACGTATCACCAATGCCTTCGGCAAGTAGCATACCTAAGCCAACAGCTGATTTGACAGAACCTGAGCGCATACCACCTGCTTCGGTAATACCTAAATGCAGTGGCTGGTCGATTTCTTTCGCAAGTAATCGATATGCACCTACTGCTAAAAATACATCTGACGCTTTAACAGATACTTTAAATTGATCAAAGTCTAAACGTTGTAAGATCTCAACGTGGCGCATAGCTGATTCAAGGAGTGCCTCAGGTGTTGGCTCACCATATTTTTCCTGTAAATCTCGCTCTAATGAACCACCATTAACACCAATACGAATAGGAATGTTGTGCTCTCTTGCTGAGTCTACAACGGCACGAATACGTTCTTCGCTACCAATATTACCAGGGTTAATGCGTAAGCAATCAGCCCCGTATTGAGCTACTTTTAACGCAATACGGTAGTCAAAGTGAATATCAGTTACCAGCGGAATAGTGACTTGTTCTTTAATGCTTTTAAATGCTTCAGCTGCTTCCATAGTCGGCACTGAAACACGCACAATGTCAGCACCAGCATCTTGAATAGCTTGAATTTGTGCAACTGTAGCATCTATGTCTAAAGTATTAGTGTTCGTCATCGATTGAACGGCAATGGGGGCACCATCACCAATTGGCACATTACCTACGTTAATACGGGTCGATTTTCTTCGTTTAATAGGAGATTCTGAAAACATTGCGGTTACTCTGTTAACGGTAAAGTAAATTTAGCTAAGCGATTTTTGGCAAAATGTGAGGTATCGATGGTTTCGCCTTGAAACGTAATATCAACCACTTGATGTTTGCCTAATACAACATTAAATGGTTGGGGGCCGGTTACTTTCATGATGTAACCTGCTTTTTTAACGCCAAAAGCGATGCGATCGCCGTTGCCATCATGAATTTCTACCCAGCTATCTTCATTGAAGTGCATCACGACTTCACTGTGCTCAGGATCAGCCTTTTCAGTTTGTGGCTGAGCAGCAACTTGGCTTTGTGTTTCGTTGCTGGTTGTAGGCACATCTGCTTCAGGCTGAATGATTGTTTCTTCAGCAGGCGCTGCTACAGCTAAGTCAGGTGAAATATCACTGCTTTCAAGCTGGTTTGGCATCACCGTCGTTACCGGCTTCTCGATATTCTGGTTGCTATTTTGCCACCACCAAAACACAGATGAGCCAATGATCACCGCTAAGATAAAGTAGCTAAACAGCATTAAGCGGCTGTCATTAGCTTCTTTTTCAGTACGGCGAGAAAAGCTCTGCATTTTAGATTTCTTTGCAGGTTCAACGTGCTCTGGTAATAATTCGAGCATCGCTTGGCTATCGATTTTAAGCTCACGACAATAACTTTTGATATAGCCTTTCACAAAAGTTGCAGGGCCTAGTAGTTCATGCTCGTCATTCTCTAATCGTTGTAACTGTAAAACTGATAACTTTAATGCTCCAGCAAGTTGCTCAAGGCTCATGCCTGTGTCTTCGCGGCGCTTTTTTAGTGCTTGGCCGAGCGTTTCTTGCGGTTGTTCTAAATTGTTTTCTTCATTCATAATGCGTATGAGTCTGGATCTACCAATAAGAGTCTATGCCCAGGTTTTAGGGCTACATCTGGGCTCAATTTGTTCCAGCGCATTAACTGATCGATTAATACGCTATGCTGTGTGGCTATGCTATAAAGTGTGTCGCCATCACTGATATTGTGATAAATATTCGGATTGTTTAGAAAAATGCGAGTACCGTTTTGGACTCGGTCTGATTCTTTTAAGCCATTCCACTGCAAAATCTTCTGTAGTTTAACATTGTATCGCACCGAAATACTAAACAGGTTTTCACCATTTTCAATAATATGATACGGGATATTCAGCGCCGGTACATTTGCGTTTAGCATTGGTAAATTAAGCGGCTGATCCGTCACGCTAAAGTCAGTGTTATCTGCTGAAGAACTGCTATATTGACTGCCACTAAATACGTTTGCGTCTTTTTCTGCCTCATAAAACACCACAGTACCAGCATTTTTATTAGTGCTTGGTGTGCTTGCTGGCGTTTGTTGAGCGTTAGGCGTTTGCGGCGCACCAAATGACACGATGGTCACTTCATCACTACTTTGCGCTGTTGTTTGTTTTTGTTGCTTTGCATTAACAGGGGATTGTTTAACTTTACGAGAGGTAACTGTTTGGAAGCCTTCGTCAGTTTGTTCAGTGAGCGTCTTTGGCGTTGTATTGAGCGGTTGTGTTGAGGCTAATGCTTTGGTTGATGGCTTTTCTTCGCTGTCTGAGTTTACCTCAGCTGCTACCTGTTCATTGCTTCTGGCTACGAGTTGTGACTCTTGCTCAGCAGCAGCCACTGACGCCTCAGCAACAAGGGTTTGATTATCAGGAGCTTTTCTTTTCACTATGCGAATTTTTGGCTGATCTTTACTGACGATGCTGCTGTCGCTAGAAATTTTAAGCTCTTCTAACAGCGTTTGACGATATTTTTCACGTAGTATTTCAAATTCAGAACGTTTAGTTTGCCCAGAAGAAATGGCCTTTGCTTCTACTGAACCTGGGTAGGTTTGTAAAATGATTGCTGCGGTTGTTTCGGCTTTTTCAATATGGCCCATACGTTGCTGAATAAGGTAGCTGAGCATGAGTGCACGAGGGGTAACTCGACCAGTTGATTCGTATTTTTCAATCACCTCTTCAGCTTTATGAAGGTCGCTTTTAGCGTAATATAAACCGGCTAGGCTAATCATTGAAGAAGGGCGCTGCGAGCTGTGGTTTAGCGCTGATTTTAGGTATTTTTCTGCATTTTCAAAGTCATCAAATTCAATCGCACATAAGGCTAAGTTTTCGTAACTTTCAGCTACACGGATATAGCTAGGAACTGCGATCGCCTTAAGAAGTTCTTCTGCTGCACGGTCGTATTTGCCAATGCCACATAAAAAGACACCATAGTTATTTAAGGTGTTTGGATCATTTGGGGCGATTTTTAAGGCGCGTTGATAGGCTTTATCTGCTAGATCTGGCTCATCAACTTGTTGATAGTAATAGGCTAAAGAGTAGTGAACTTCAGGAAGGTCAGGTGCAAAGTCTGCGGCACGTTCTAGATTATATTTTGCTTGCGAGTTGTTGCCCGTTTTTAAGTACTGTAACGCAAGAGCGATACGAGTACGAGCAGCACCGGTATTATTAATCTTTTTTTCTACAACGGGTCTGTCGCTTCCGTCGTAGCTGTTTTCTGTAACACACCCTGTTAATGCGAATGCACTAACAGTAATGGCAAGTATAGAACGCATTACCTAATCTCTTCTTTGATTCCGTATGCCTATCTTACCGAAAAGCCTTTGTGTTGCATCTATTATTTTAAAATAACGTGTTTATCACAAAGGCTTATCTTTAAATATTCTGTTTATGCTTGATGAATATTTACCGCAATTGCGTTATCTTCGCGCATTTTCTTTTTCGCTAAACGCTTAGTACGGTCGACAACATCACCCACTAATTGACCACAAGCAGCATCAATATCATCACCTCGCGTACGACGAACAATACAGGTAATACCCGCTGCTTGTAATACTTTAGAGAAGCGGTCGATACGGCTATTGCTAGAACGGCCATATTCGTTACCCGGGAATGGGTTAAACGGGATCAGGTTTACTTTTGAAGGTGTCCCTTTCAAAGTTTTAACCAATTCATGAGCTTGATCTGTGCTGTCGTTAACACCTTGCAACATAACGTATTCGATAGTCACATCTTTGTTTGCTTTAGAGCCATCAATATAACGACGACACGCCGCTAAAAACTCTTCGATTGGGTACTTTTTATTAATAGGTACAAGTACGTCACGCAGCTCATTGTTTGGCGCATGTAATGAAATAGCGAGTGCTACGTCGATTTTCTCTTTTAATAAATCAAGAGCAGGTACCACACCTGATGTACTCAATGTCACGCGACGCTTTGATAAGCCAAAACCCCAATCATCCATCATTAGTTCCATCGCTGGCACTACATTTTTAAGATTAAGCAGAGGCTCACCCATACCCATCATTACCACGTTAGTAACTGGGCGTTTAGTGCTGTCGCCGTTTAAACCAATGTCTTTTGCAACACGCCAAACCTGACCGATGATCTCAGACACAGATAAGTTACGGTTAAAGCCTTGTTGTGCTGTTGAGCAGAAGGTACATTCAAGTGCACAACCTACTTGAGAAGATACACATAAAGTTGCACGGTCTTTTTCTGGGATCCAAACAGCTTCTACTTCTTGGCCACCTTGCAGCATGAGGGCGTATTTGATAGTGCCATCGCTTGCTTCTTGTCTAACTGAGATCTCAGGAGCAACAATTTCACATTCCGCTTTTAGCTTTTCTTTAAGCTTTTTGTTGACGTTCGTCATGTCGTCAAAATTGTCTACACCAAAATGATAAATCCATTTCATCACCTGATCACCACGGAATGGCTTTTCACCGAATGATACAAAAAGCTCTCGCATTGCATCTCGGTTTAAATCTAATAAATTAATCTTTTTTTCAGTGGTCATGAAACAACCTCAATCAGTGACGGTGGTAAAGTAGTTTGGGTGCGCGATTGTATATTATTTAATCGACTTAGTCATTAGCTAAACAGATTTACAATAGGCTTAGCTAATGACTAAAAAAGGGCTCGAAAGCCCTTTTTCTTCTGCATCACAGACTTAGCTGTGAACTCGAAATTAACGAGTACGTGGGCAGATTTCTTCGTCAGCGAAGAAGTATGCGATTTCACGTGCAGCTGATTCAACAGCGTCAGAACCGTGAACAGCATTTTCGTCGATGCTGTCTGCGTAGTCAGCACGTAAAGTACCAGCTAGTGCTTCAGCAGGGTTAGTAGCACCCATGATTTCACGGTTTTTAAGTACTGCGTTCTCACCTTCAAGAACAGTAACCATTACTGGACCAGATGTCATGAACTCAACTAAAGCACCGAAGAAAGGACGCTCGCTGTGCTCAGCGTAGAAACCTTCAGCTTTTTCTTTTGAAAGGTGAACCATTTTAGCTGCAACGATTTTAAGACCAGCCGTTTCGAAACGGTTGTAGATAGCACCGATGTGGTTTTTTGCAACTGCATCAGGTTTTACGATTGAAAAAGTACGCTCTAAAGCCATCTTTATGCTCCAATAATTTTAAATTTAAAGGTTAAATATTAACG